>NZ_JBKTXS010000001.1:0-11103 GCF_046951855.1 Lentihominibacter sp.
TATCACACCTATCTTTCCTACCATTTTACCATCGACATGATATGTCGCTGTGATCAGACTGCAATCCTGCATTAATTCATTTTGATTCTCATTGCCTATAGTTATTATCACTCCGTTATCCCTGTTTATCAGAGTTTTAGTGAAGTCTTCCTTCTTGCTGACCATCTCCAGAAACAATTTTGCTTTGTCCAGATCATTATATTCAGGTATAGAAAATATATTGGTGAGTCCGTCCATATAAAGATTCACATTAAGCATATCCTCTAAAGTTCTTACGAAATTAGGTACGATATCTTTCTCAAACATAGCCATTGACTCCGCATCAGCTTTAAAGGTCTTGATTATATCAAAAGTCAACGCCTCGCTAAGCGTTTTGCCTCTGTAATTATACGTCATCATCTTCGCCAGTATCCTTAGAGTTTCCTCAGAGGCCGGTTTGTTTAAGTGTACCGACGTATTGGATACCTTGCCACTTTCTGACACAAGCATAAGGACAACTGTAGACTCGTCTACCGGAAGAAGATTTATATATTTCAGTGTATCTTGATCCTTCTTAGGTGTCAGTGCAAAAGCTGTCAGATTGGTTATCTCAGACAGTATGTGAGCCGCTCTTTTGACTATATTCTCCAGCTCTGTCACATTGCTGTGAAGCTGCATGGCTATTGCATCCTTCTCTTCACTGGTAAGCTCACGCTTACTCATCATCTCGTTTACGTAAAGCCTGTATGCCTTCTCGGAAGGCACTCTTCCCGAAGATGTATGTGGATGTGTCAGATAACCAAGTTCTTCAAGATCTGACATTTCATTTCTTATAGTCGCAGGACTTACTCCCAGCTCATAATTTTTTGATATGGTTCTTGATCCTACCGGTTCTGCAGTCCTGATAAAGTCAGCGATGATGGCCTGTAATATCTTCAATTTTCTTTCGCTTAAATCCATCTTAGGCCTCCTGTTGTTAGCACTCATTATCTCCGAGTGCTAATCACAGTTTAAATTTACCACCCGTACACAATAATGTCAACACTTATTTAAAAATTTTTTTAATAACTTTTAAATTTCTACAGATATAAATCTTTTGGAACTGAAAAGATAAAGATATCTTTCTTTTACTTTTTTTTCAGATGCGGCTTCCAGTGCTTCACTATATATCCTTATCTGGGCTTTATAACGTTTTATCATTTCCTCTTCATGATGTTTGTCAGCAATATAACTGTTCTTATAATCGATCAGAACCATGCCGTCCTCTTCCTCAAAATAACAATCTATTATTCCCTGCACTATAGCTTCGATTCCATTTATCTCCTTTCTCATTATAAACTCACGCTCTTTATGCAAAGACTGTGACATCGCAGCTCGTCTTCCTATTTCCGCTTCAAAAAATGCCGCTATATTTTCCTTTCTTATCCGTTTTTTCTCTTCCTCTGAAATAATTTCATTCCTATACAGTTTTTCTACAGCTTCTGCTATATATGGCAACCCCTCCTCTGCCGCTCTTTTAAAGTCAAGTTTTTCCATCACAAGATGCATCAGTGTACCCATTTGCACAGAATCCGTCCCTTTCTCTTTTTCAGAAAAAACAGGTCGCCTAAGCTCTTCTGCCCCATACTGCTTTTTCTGCTGCTCGATCTCCTGTCTGTTAATTTCCGTAACAGAATACTTTGATTTCACGCCTGCAGTATCCATAAAAGGATAAACAAATGACAGCCTGCTGTCGATACGACTTATTAACTCTTCATCTCTCTCTGCCCTGCTCCTGTTAAATACATCTGCCATACGTACCTTCGACCATGTATGTTCCGACTCGTAAAGTTCCTCGCTGCCGTCCTCATGTATCTTTATAACATCGCCGGCCTCCCTCATCGGTTCGTAGACCATCTCAAGAAATGATTTGCCCCTGCCTATGATTTCTTCCAACTTTTCCGGTTCTTTTACAGTCCCTGCAAGAATCAGCTTATCCATAGCCCTCGTCATCGCTACATAAAGAATTCTTATTTCTTCTTCAAACTCTTCTTTTGCTTTTTTAGCGTCTATAACCCTCTGCAGCAGAGTTTTTCTATGCCATTTTTCCTGAAGATTGACATGAGGCATACCTAAAGCAAAGTCCTTATGCATTACAGTAGAATTGCCTGTCCCCCTATACCTTATCTGCCTGCCTGCTCCTGTAAGTATAACTATGGGGAATTCCAGTCCTTTGCTCTTATGAACAGTCATTACTCTTACAACATTGTCATTTTCACCTAAAGTCTTAGCCTCTCCTACAGACAGATTATTTTTCTTCATGGCTTCTATATATGATATGAATCCAAAAAGGCCACTGTGGCTGTTCTGTTCAAATTGTCCCGCCTTTTCCGCCAGAAGCCTCAGATTAGAGATACGCTGTTTCCCCACAGGAAGCCCGCTGCAGTAATCAAAATATCCCGTCTCATACATAAGTATCCTTACAAGTTCCTCCAGAGTAATTGTATTTTTCAGTTCTTTCCAAAACTCTATCTGCTTTAGCATTGACTTTATTTTGGTACGCAGTTTTCTATCGTTTCCGTTTTCTGCAAAAGCTTTCACTGCATCATAAAAACTTCCGTCTTTAAATTCGATTCTTATATATGCCAATTCTTTCACATCAAAATCAAACACAGGGCATCTCATTACCGAGATCAAAGGAATGTCCTGCCGTGTATTATCAATCACTCTAAGCAGATTCACAAAAACCTGTATCTCTACAGTCTCAAAATATCCTCCTGTATTCTCCCCATAAGCAGGAATTCCCTCATTATTAAGAAATCGCTCCAGTGAACTGATTGCCGCTTTGCTCCTTGAAAGTACCACTATATCTTTATATTCGATATTTCTGATTTCACCTTTTTTAACATCATAGATCTCTCTGCCCAGATTTTCTTTTATAAGTCTGAGAATCAACTGTTCTTCCGGTTTCAGATCTCCGTATCTGTTCACCTCGGATGCAGACGAAACTATATGACACTCTGTATCGCTTCCGGGATATATGGGATCTATACTGCAGCTCAATCTGACATTGTCATCATAATCCTCCATTACTAATTCGAATACTCTGTTTACTGTTTCTGTAATTCTTCGTTTACTTCTAAAATTATTATTGAGATCTATTTTTATACTTTCCACCTGCGACGGCTGAGAGTACTCATAATATTTCCTCTTGAAAATTTCCGGCTCTGCCAGCCTGAACTTATATATACTCTGTTTAACATCTCCCACCATAAACAGATTGTTATTGCCTGCTATCCTTTCTACAATAGATTCCTGAAGCATATTGCTATCCTGAAATTCATCTATGAATATATACTTGAACCTCTCTTTATATTCTGCAGAAACCATATCATCTTTCAATATATCTATGGCATAATGCATAACATCATCAAAATCCACCATGTTCCGATCTGCTTTTTTCTGTTTGAAAATATTTTCAAACTCTGAGATAAGCCCCATCATATAACAGGTATCTTCATAACCGTTCTTAAGCTCTGTATCATATTCCCTTAAAGATCTCTGAAAGTACCTTTTCTTCAAATCGTCCAATATCTTCTTCCCGTTTTTTCGCAAAGAAGCAACGATCTCTTTTACATCCTCATAAATTTCCTTCTGCTCTTTAGACACTCGCATCTGATTGAACTTGATGTCAGACAGAAATGCACTGAAAACATCAAGCCGCTCAGCAACTAATGTCTTCGCTTCTGCTTTTTCTATAACATCAAAAATACGCCCTGCATCTTCAAATGCCTTCCCGCAAAGACCTTCTATTCCCATTTCATCAAGAACCTCAGCAGCTTTTTCATATAACCTGAAAGCATCTTGCAATCTTTCTGAAATTTCATCTGATATGAATTCCAAAAGTCCCAGAGCCTCAGCAGGAGATGGAGATTTCAAAAGCTCGGTCTTTTCTTTTACCCATCTCATATAGTCAGGAATGCTTCTCATTTCATTGTACAGGGAAATTATATTTTTCTTTATTTTATTCTCATTTCTGTCACTGCTGTATTTTTTCAGAAACTCTTTGAATCTGTCATAATCGTTCGTAAATCTTTCCTCAAAAAGCTGATCTGCGGATTCGTTTTTCATGATGGAAATCTCCGTTTCATCACCAATCTTAAATCCCGGCTCCAGATCCGTAATATAAAAATACCTCCTCATAATTTCCAAAGCAAATGTATGAAAAGTGCTTATATTAGCCTTCGGTATAAGTGAAAGCTGTCTTTTAAGAAATCCTCTGTCGGCCTCCTTTTTTTCCAGCTCCTCTCTTATTGCTTTTTCCAGGCGTGCTTTCATTTCTGCCGAAGCAGCGTTGGTAAATGTGGTTATTAAAAATCTGTCTATATCAGTTTTTTCTTCTATTACAAGCCTCTTTATTCTCTCAATAAGAACAGCAGTCTTACCTGATCCTGCTGCAGCAGATACCAGTATATTCTTGTTTCTGGTCTCTATAGTTTCTCTCTGTGACTGTGTCCAATTCATAAAAGCCCTCTCAAATCTTCCGTTATATTACTGTTTATTATATCAAATTATTATTTTCATAACAAATAATAAGATGATAGTGTATAATATAGATAATTTAGTGACAATGCGAGGTGAAAATATGAAGAAATTTAACCGTCCGACCATGCTCATGATCTTAGACGGATACGGACTTAATAAAGAAATTGCCGGCAATGCTATTGCAGCCGCGCACAAACCCAATCTTGATAAAATATTCGAAAAATATCCTTTCACATCTCTTAAAGCATGCGGTCTTGATGTAGGGCTCCCTCAAGGACAGATGGGAAATTCCGAAGTGGGACATCTCAATATCGGAGCCGGAAGAATAGTTTATCAGGATCTTACCATGATTACAAAATCCATAGAAAACGGAACATTCTTTGAAAATCCCGCTCTTTTAAAGGCGATAGATCATGTAAAAAGAAATAATTCCACACTGCACCTTCTGGGACTGCTTTCAGACGGAGGTGTTCACAGTCATATAGATCATCTTCTGGCTCTCACAGATATGGCAAAAGCAAACGGTGTAACAAAACTCTGCGTCCACTGTTTCCTTGACGGACGGGATGTTCCTCCGAGATGCGCACATGAATATATAAATATTCTCAGCAAGCATCTTGAAAAAATCGGAACAGGCACTATAGGAACTATATCCGGAAGATATTACGCTATGGATAGAGATAAAAGATGGGACAGAGTCCAAAAAACATACAATGCCATGACCATGGGAGAAGGTCTTCATGCTATTACAGCAACAGAGGCAATAGACGAAGCTTACAAGCGTGATGAAAACGATGAATTCATTCTCCCCACTGTTATCGATAAAGCTATCCCTGTTTCAGACGGGGATGCCATGATAATGTACAATTTCAGACCTGACAGGGCAAGAGAAATAACAAGAGCTTTTGTAGATAAAAACTTCACAGGTTTTGACAGAGAAAAAACTATCGAAGATCTCTGCTACATCTGCATGACTCAGTACGATGCTGAAATGCCTAATGTAACACTGGCCTTCCCGCCTGAAACTCTTCACAATACGTTGGGAGAATACATTGCAGACCTTGGACTCACCCAACTTCGTATAGCCGAAACAGAAAAATACGCTCACGTGACATTCTTTTTTAACGGAGGCGTGGAAGCACCCAACAGAAACGAAGATAGAATACTCATACCGTCTCCTAAAGTGGCCACCTATGATCTGCAGCCGGAAATGAGTGCTCCTGAAGTTACTGACAAAGTCCTCAATGCAATAAATTCCGATAAATATGATATGATCATACTTAACTTTGCCAATGCCGACATGGTAGGCCACACCGGCATCATGAATGCTGCCGTAAAAGCCATAGAAACATTAGATCTATGCGTACCTAAAATAGTCGATGCCATACTTGCAAAGGACGGACAGATACTGTTGACAGCAGATCACGGCAACGCCGATGTCATGACAGACAAAGAGGGCAACCCGGTTACAGCGCACTCCCTCAACGATGTGCCGCTTGTCCATATAGCAAACCACCCTGTTAAGCTTAAAGACGGCGGCAGGCTTTGCGATATTGCTCCGACAATGCTCAAACTCATGAATCTTGACATCCCTGAGGAAATGACAGGAAAATCTCTCGTATAAAATATAAAATCAGCTGGTGTATTGGCTTACACCAGTTGTTTTCTGTTACAAAGTACAAATTTAAACGTTTCTTACATTTGATTCTTCAATAATTTTTATATCAAAACTAAAAAAACATCACATTAGCAATTCTTCTAATGTGATGTCCACTGTTACGCAGTCTTTAGGCAAACAATACATCCTTATGTTCCAATATGTAATTCACCAGAACATCACTCTTAGTGATATCATTTACCACGGCAACCATTGATTCTACGTTTAAAGATGCTTCAAGCGCTTCTATTAAAGTTTTCGTATCCTCTTCGCTTGGATTGCCATTCTCAACTATTTCAACATATTTTTCGCAAGCTTTCTGCAGAACCTGATTAGGTGCTCCTGTTGGAAATCCGCAGAGAAAATATCCATCAAGCCTAAATTTCTCATTTTCGATAATGCTCTTTATTTTTTCTATAAGTTCTTCTTTACTTACTTTCGTACTCATACAAAACCTCCAAATTTATGTACAGTTTAATTATTTATAAATTTCCGGCCAACTTTTTGCCATCAAAGAAAATGGTATCATTTGAATTAAACAGTGTCAAGGCAAAATAAAAAATAAATAAAATAACCGCTGCACAAAATCTGCATTCAGCGGTCATAAAACTTTAACTTAGACTTAAATTGTCTGTCTTATTTTTTCAGGCGTTACTGCCAAAACGCGAGTAAGAAATGGGAAAGCTTCTTTCATCATTTCATATTCAGCTCCCTCCGTCAGAAATTCAGCTGTACCATCAATAACAAAGCCTGTTCCCATACCCATTTTGCCCTCTACTTCATGACTGCCTAAAGTAAGGATCACCTTATTCTGAACATCAATATTCTTCTGTGATCTGTTGAACCACGCTGCAGGAATAAGTATTCTGCCATCATCGGTAATACGAAGATAACTATTCCAAGTATTGGCAACATGAACATTATCGTCTGACCATGATGTTACCGAAACAACACCTTCATGATTTAACACATCTAAAAACGTTTCACTAAACATAATCAACCTCCAATTAATATATTATTTGCAGAAATAAAACTTTTATCCCTTTGTTTGCATTTTCTTCCTGCTGCTTTATTTACCTACCTTCGATAGGAGACATGCGCATTCGATATGTTTCGTACATGGAAAATTATCAAACGGTTTAACAGATTCTACTTTATATCCATAATACTGCATATAATAAAGATTTTCCGCCAGTGTCTTGGGATTACAAGAAATATATACTATCTGATCTACACCGTATCGGATTATTTTATCAAGAGCATCAGGTGAAATGCCCATCCTCGGAGGATCAACCACTATGACATCCGGTTTTTCCTCAACAGTTTTTAGCATTTCGCAAACATCTCCGGAAATAAACCGGCAGTTATCCAGTCCATTCAAAGCTGCATTTTCCTTTGCTGCTTCCACCGCCTCTTTTACAAGCTCTATGCCTATAACCTTCTTTGCTTTTTTCGCCAGAGTTTGGGTTATGGTTCCGGTACCGCAATAAAGATCGAATACGGTTTTATCCTGAAAATCATCTATAAGATCAAGAGCATACGAATACAGCTTTTCCACTGCATCGACATTAGTCTGAAAAAAAGAAAATGCACTGACTTTAAATTTAAGACCAAGTATCTCCTCCATATAGTACTCACGTCCGTAAAGAATTCTCAGCTCATCGCAGTATACGGCGTCCGCCAGCCTGTCATTGACAGTACGGAGGATGCCTACTATCTTATTTTCCAAAGAAAGCTCCAGCAGCATATCAGTAAATTCCTTTTCGTCAAAGCCTTTCTCTGAGCTGGTGACCACATTAACCAAAAGCTCTCCTGTCCTTATTCCCCTTCTTACTATCAGATGCCTCATAAGCCCCTTATGACTTTTCTTATGGTAATGAGAATATCCTTTCTCAGATGCAAAATTGAGAACGGTTCTCAGGATTTTATTGAAATCATTGTGGACCAACTGACACTGATCTACAGTTACTATAGACATAAAATGTCTTTTTTTGTGCATCCCCAAAGTCATAGGGCCGTCTTTTTCCATATCTCCAAAAGTATACTCCATTTTATTTCTGTAAGCATATCTTTCAGGAGCCGGTTCTATGTCAAAAAGCTGTCCGTATTTTATACTTTTTTTATCAAGAAAACCTTTGACTTCCCCTGCTTTATTCTTAAGCTGCTTATCATAATCAATCCCCTGATATACACAGCCGCCGCAGACATTGCTGTCTCTGCAAATTTCCATATTGTAAAATAACCTTTCTATTTCAAATTAAAATCTTCCATAACTGTCGTAAAATTCTTTTTTGTATTCCAAAAACCTATCTTCCTCTATAGACTTTCTTATATGTCTCATGGTATCTATGAGAAAATGAAGATTATGATTTGTCATAAGCATGGAAGACAATATTTCATCGGCTTTGAAAAGATGTCTCAAATACGCTTTTGAATAGTTTCTGCACGTATAACAGTCGCAGTTGGGATCAAGCGGTGAAAAATCCTTTGCATACTTTGCATTTTTTATATTCACACGACCCTGTGATGTCATGGCCATACCATGTCTTGCAATTCTCGTAGGCAACACACAGTCAAACATATCTATGCCCCTCTCAACACCTTCGAACAGACAATCAGGGCTCCCAACGCCCATGAGGTATCTGGCCTTATCTTTAGGAAGATAGTCAACACACTCATCCATAATATCGTACATGATATCTTTAGGCTCTCCAACGCTCAGCCCCCCTACGGCATAACCGGGAAGATCAAGCTCCACTATCTGCTCTGCGCTCTCTTTTCTGAGATCTTTATACATACCTCCCTGCATTATTCCAAACAAAGACTGTTTCTCCGTATTCTTATGATATTCTTTGCATCTTTTCAGCCATCTTGTTGTCCGCTCAAGTGAATCCTTAACATACTGCCTATCAGCAGGATAAGGGGCACACTCGTCAAATGCCATCATTATATCAGAGCCAAGAGCATTCTGTATCTCCATTGACTTTTCAGGAGACAGCATATGCTTCGACCCATCTATATGAGAACGAAACTCAACACCTTCTTCTCTTATCTTTCTCATGGCTCCAAGACTGAAAACCTGGAATCCTCCGCTGTCCGTAAGGATAGGCCTGTCCCAGTTCATAAATTTATGAAGCCCTCCAGCAGCTTTCACCGTCTCATGTCCCGGTCTTAAGTACAGATGATATGTATTTGAGAGTATGATCTCTGCTCCCATCTCTCTGACTTCCTCAGGACGCATTGCCTTAACTGTTGCTGCCGTGCCTACAGGCATAAATACAGGCGTCTGTATAACTCCGTGAGGAGTCGTTACACGCCCTCTTCTGGCCCGCGTTTTTTTATCTGTTTTTATCAATTCATATGTAACTGCTGGCATGATTTCTCCCTTTTGATTTTTCCTAAAATATATCTGTATTCAAACTATCATATAATACCATAAAGGTTACAGATACTTCAATATACTGCTGTACTGATGCAAAAGTTTTTCCATTGAACAACCACAGTTCGCAGGACTTGTGGAAGGGAGGGCGATAGCCTTTATTCCGCACGAAGGCAAGCACAGTTTTTCATAAAGCTTTGACGCTTTGCCTCCTGTGGTAAATATTGCTCCAATACAGGCAACGCTTAATATCTGCCCCATATCATTTGCAACAGGATTCTTTATGCTGCTGTCATCAGCACCTTTTATCTCACAGCTTTCCAGCACATCCCACAAAGCTATATTATGCCTTTTAAGAAATTCCTTTCTTTCCTGTACCGTCTCTGGAGTATTTTCATGGAAAAGTTCGCCCAGTACAGGCCAAAACCTGTTTCTGGGATGACCATAATAAAACCCCTGCTCCCTGGATTTAGGAGACGGCATACTGCCTAAAATCAAAATTTTTGAATCTTTATCAAAAAAAGGTCCAAACTCATGAGTGACCTTTACAAGCTTTGTATCTTTTTTATTCGGCATATCTTCCCTCACTCTATAAACATTGCGTCGCCATAACTAAAAAACCTATATTTTTCTTTAACTGCTTCGTCATATATTTCAAGAATTTTTTTTCTGTCATACAATGCTGATATCAGCATAAGCAAAGTAGATTTAGGCAAGTGAAAATTAGTAATAAGGCTGTCCACAATCTTGAATTCATATCCAGGATATATAAATATACCTGTGCTTCCTTCTCCGTTTTTTATTTGCCAGCAACCTCTGACGCCCTCTGCCGATAAAACATTTTCGTCAAAATAAGCTGCACTTTCTATAGTCCTTGTGGATGTAGTTCCCACAGAAATTATTCTTCTGCCTTCCTTCTTTGCTTTATTTATAGCCGCTGCACTTTCCGGGCTGATGGAATACTCCTCAAAATGCATAGTATGATCCTCAACGTTATCACACTTTACAGGTCTGAATGTTCCTATTCCGACATGTAAAGTAACATAGATAAGTTCGATTCCTTTGTCTTTCGCTTTCCGAAGAAGCTGATCCGTAAAATGCAGTCCTGCTGTAGGCGCAGCCACAGACCCCTCTTCTCTGCAGTACACTGTCTGGTACCGCTCTTTGTCTTCCTGATCACCGGGTCTTTCTATATAAGGCGGAAGCGGCATTCTTCCCAATTCTTCGAGCCTTTCCATGAAAATCCCTTCATATTCAAACTCCACAATTCTGGTTCCGTCAGAACCAAAATCCTTTATAGTTGCTATGAATCGGGGTGACTGGCTAAAAATCACACGGTCTGTGGGCTTCAGTTTTCTTCCCGGTCTGACCATAGTCTCCCATGTATCTCCTTCTATACGCTTTATCAAAAGAAACTCCACTTTTGCTCCGGTCTTTTCTTTCACACCGTAAAGTCTTGCAGGCAACACCTTAGAATTATTCAAAACAAGGCAGTCCCCTTTTTTAAGATAATCTATTATATCAAAAAAATGTTTATGTTCCAGTTTGCCCGTATCTCTATGAA
>NZ_JBKTXS010000001.1:11113-150085 GCF_046951855.1 Lentihominibacter sp.
TCTATGAACCACCAAAAGTCTGGAACTGTCTCTTCTTTCAGCCGGTTTCTGAGCTATAAGCTCTTCCGGCAGATTATAGTCAAAATCACTGATTCTCATGCAAATATCCTCTTAATCACTTATTGTAACAGTAAATTGTTTTTCTCCATCATCTGCTGCTATTCCCAGATGCTTATAAGCTGCCTCAGAGACAACTCTTCCTTTTTGCGTCCTATGAAGAAACCCTATCTGGATAAGATATGGCTCATAAACATCCTCAATAGTAACCCTTTCCTCGCCTATAGACGCGGCTATTGTATCTATGCCCACAGGTCCTCCTCTAAAGCGCTGTATAATCGTCCTCAGAATCTCTCTATCAAGGCTTTCAAGTCCCATCTCATCTACGCCCAGAGCTTTTAGCGCTTTATTTGTTATATCTATATCTATATTCCCCGTACCTTTTACCTGAGAAAAATCACGAACTCGTTTAAGCATCCTATTGGCCACACGCGGCGTTCCCCGTGAACGCTTGGCCATCTCATTCATGGACGCTTCATCAGCTGATACCCCCAGAATCTCCGCTGATCTTCCTATTATTTTTTTCAGCTCTTCTGCCGTATACATTTCAAATTTACAACTGACTCCGAATCTATCCCGCAGAGGCGCTGATAAACTGCCTGCTCTGGTAGTTGCCCCTATGAGAGTGAATCTGGCAATATCAAGTCTTATAGATCTTGCAGAAGGACCTTTTCCTATTATTATATCAAGAGCAAAATCTTCCATAGCAGAATACAGGACTTCTTCAACAGACCTGTTTAGTCTATGTATCTCATCAATAAAAAGCACATCATTTTCATTAAGATTTGTGAGTATTGCCGCCAGATCTCCTGCCCTTTCTATCGCAGGGCCCGACGTTATCCTTATATCTACGCCCATTTCATTAGCTATTATACCGGCAAGGGTAGTTTTGCCCAGACCGGGAGGACCATAAAAAAGCACATGATCCAAAGGTTCTTTCCTTATCTTTGCGGCCTCTATAAAAATTTTCAAATTATCCGTTGCTTTTTTCTGCCCTATATAATCCTGCAGAGTCTGCGGTCTAAGAGTGATCTCAGATCGTCCCTCTCCTTGTCCCAACTCTGCCGCAGTTATTCTTTCTTCATAATCCATTATGCTGTTCCTCTAAAATAAGTTTTTAAGCGCTCGTTTTATATATTCTTCTGCCGTCAAATCGTTGTCAGTAATGGAAGCCAACGCTCCACTCGCCTCTCCTCTTGTATATCCCAAAGATATAAGAGCACTGACAGCTTCACTCCTGCCGTCTGACAAGATCTGTCCGCGATCGCTGCTTTCCTCTGTATCAGAAGCAGATATACACTCTTCTGTACTAAACTTATCTTTAAGTTCCAGAACAATTCTTTCCGCTGTCTTTTTTCCTATGCCATTAGCTTTTGTAAGAGTCTTAACATCTTCAAATACTATAGCCTGCTGAAGCTGTTCAAGTGAAAAGGCTGACAATACAGAAACAGCCGCTTTAGCTCCTACCCCACTTACCGTTATCAGTTTTCGAAAAGCATCCAGCTCTCCTTTACGCATAAAACCATAAAGGCTGACATCATCTTCTCTGACAGTCATAGCTGTATAAACCATTACTTCACTGCCTTCGCTGCTCAGATAAGCGCGGGAATTGGCCGGAACAAATATCTCATACCCTACTCCATTGACATCTACTATTATATATCCATCGCCTTTTTCGGCAAGAGATCCTCGTATAAAACCTATCATCTTATATCAAGCTCCTTTAATCTTTTTCTCGTCTCGGCTGAATGACCGTGACATATGGCCGCCGCCAGTGCATCCGCTGTATCATCAGGTTTGGGAATCTTTTTAAGGTTCAGTATAGTTTTCACCATCATCTGTACCTGTTTTTTATCAGCTCTGCCATAGCCTACCAGCGCCTGCTTTATCTGCAGTGGAGTATATTCTTCAATCTCAAGACCTCCTTTTACACATGCCAAAACAGCAACCCCCCTTGCCTGCCCCACAAGGATAGCAGTCTTCGCATTGGTATTGAAAAACAGCTGCTCTATGGATGCTACGTCGGGCTTCTCCTCATCTATTATCTCTCTAAGAGAATCATATAGGTATTCCAGCCTGTCAGTCATATCCATAGAAGCATCTGTTGTCACCGCCCCATAACTGCACACTTTAAATCTATTTCCTATTTTTTCCACTATGCCGTATCCTAAGATCGCATATCCCGGATCTATGCCTAAAATCTTCATAAAACATCCTTTGCTGATATTCATAATAATTATATAAGTATACCATAAACACATTAGTAATGAAACAACTGTTCTTTGTTTATTGACTAATACCCTATATGGGTATATAATATATTAAAAAATTCAGGAGGTATGAGATTAATGAAAAACATAATAATATTTCTTGTTATCGCAGTTATCCTTATTTTTGCAATACGCTCCAGTATAAAACATTTCAAAGGACAAAGCAGCTGCTGCGGAGGAAACGGAAACTCAAAATTAAAAAAGAAAAAACTTCAAGGGCCTAAAACGGCAGAAAAAATCATATATATCGAAGGTATGCACTGCGAACACTGTAAACAAAATGTAGAACAAAGGATAAACGAAATAAACGGTGCAGTAGCGAAAGTAAATTTGAACAAAAATATGGCTGTAGTCTCTACGGACCGTCCTATCAGCGATGAAATTCTTATTAAAGCAGTCGAAAAAGCAAACTTCAAAGTCCGGGATATAAAAACTACGTTATCCTGAATGCCGGTCATATTTAAGAGGCTCCCGAATGCCTCTTATTTTATTTTTTAAGGGAAGAGTAAAAATCTCACCTTAAAACGGCAGCCTCTATACAATGTATATATCTTTAAATCCTTCCTACATATTTTTATCACAGAAAAAATACATAACACTTGAGAATATTTTTCATTTCATGGTATAATTATAAATATATCCCACCCTGCGTCAAGACAAGTTGCAAACCATCTGCAATCGTCTGCGCAGACCGACGGCTAAATATTTTCGGAGGAATTAACATGCGAATCTCAAGACAGAATAAAATACTCGAACTCATTGAAACTTATGAGATTGAGACACAGGATAAACTTGTATCCATGCTCAGAGATTTCGGCTACGAAGTCACTCAGGCAACTATTTCAAGAGATATAAAAGAACTTCAGTTAGTCAAAACTTTATCATCTACAGGGAAGTATAAATATGCACAGCCATCTCAGGCAGACGGTCCTATGTCTGACAGATTTTCAAATATTTTCAGAGAAACTGTCAAATCTACAGCCCATTCCGGAAACATAGTTCTTCTCAAAACATTATCCGGATGTGCAAGCGCAGCAGCTGAAGCTCTTGATTCCATAGGCCTTCCCAATGTTATCGGCTCTGTAGCCGGAGACAATACTATAATGTTTGTCATAGATGATCCTGAAAACGCTCCCAAAGTAGTGGAAATTTTAGAAAACATGCTAAAAAAATAACAGAGGTATACTATAAATGATCAGACATCTCAAAATAAAAGATTTTGCCGTAATAGAAAACGCAGAAATAGATTTTTACGATGGACTTAATATCATTACCGGAGAAACCGGTGCAGGTAAATCAATAGTAATAGAAGCAGTGAGCCTTGCTCTGGGAAGCCGGGCAGATACTGCTTTTATTCGTTCAGGTAAAAAAAAGGCACTGATACAGATGATCGCAGATCATGATGGAAAAGAATATATAATAACCAGAGAAATCTCGGCTTCAGGCAAAAATATTTGCAAGATAAACGATGAGATAGTAACTTTAACTCATCTGAATTCTCTTTGCAAAAAACTCGCTGATATCCACGGGCAATATGACCACCAGTCTCTTCTCAACCCGGATTACCATATCAATCTTATTGATCTATACCACAAAGAAGAGATAAAACCTGCAAAAGACAAAGTCATTGAAGAATACGAAAATTACTCCGAAATAAGATCAAAGCTTAAAGTTCTTCTTGCAGATGTGGCGAAAGGAAATCGTGAACGCGATTTTATGCAGTATGAATTTGATGAACTTCAGAATGCAAAATTAGTAAAAGGAGAAGACGATGATTTAGAAGAAAAAGTCCGGCTTCTTCAAAATAGTGAAAAAATATATGAAAACCTGGCAGGCGCCTATCAAGTTGCTTCTGAAGATGAATACTCAGCACTTTCCGCATTAAAACGTATTTCGGATATGATTGGAGAAATATCTTCGTATTCTCCGGAAATAGAAATGCTGAGCAAAAGGCTCAGTGAGCTTTATTATGATTTTGAAGATATCTCTTCTTCTATAAGAGATTGTCGAGACAATACAGTCTTTTCACCGAATGAGCTTGATATGTGTATATCTCGCTTGGAAACTATTAATAAACTGAAAAACAAACATGGAAAATCCATAGAAGAACTGATCCAGTATAAAAAACAACTTGATGAAAAGCTCTCTTCAATACAATCTGCAGATAATATTAAAGAAACACTTGAAAAAAAGCTTGCCAAACACCGAAAAGCTCTCATTTCAGCTTGCGAAAATCTTTCGCTTATCCGAAAAGAGGCAGCAAAACAGTTGGAGGAAAAAATAACAGCCGAACTTAAAGAGCTGAATTTCAATGATGCCAAATTTTCCATACAATTTAAAAAGGCAGACGCTTTCACATCCAACGGATCAGATATTGCGGAATTCATGATAAGTACCAATAAGGGAGAACCTCTTAAACCATTGAGTAAAATCGCTTCCGGAGGAGAAATGTCAAGAATAATGCTTGCTTTTAAAAAAATTATCGGAGATTACGACGAGATCCCTACTATGATTTTCGATGAAATAGACAGTGGCATAAGCGGAATAACTGCCAGCATTGTCGGAAATAAACTCGAAGAAATAGCACAAAGTCATCAGATCATATGTATCACTCACCTTCCGCAGATAGCAGCTTATGGTGTACATAACTACAAAATCTCGAAGATTTCTGACGATACGATGACATATACTACCATTCTTCCCCTTTCACATGAAGAAAAAATCCATGAAATAGCAAGGCTTTTAGGGGGATCCAACATAACAGATACTACACTCAAATCAGCAGAAGAACTGATAGAAGCCTCACATTAAAAAATTAAGAAGCAATACAAAAAAATATTTTACCTGTAATTTTTAACTGCATCTATTATAGCAGCAACTGTATTTTCCGAATGATATTTATCGGAGACCACCTTACAATCAGCATACTTTTCATAAAGCGGAACTCTCATTTCATACAAACTGCTTATAGTCTGCCCCTTTTCCATCGCAACGCCTCTTGTTTTTATATTTTTGAGGCGTTTTTTTATTACAGAAAGAGAAGCCTCTATATACACTACTATACCGTTTTCTTTCAGATGTTTCATGGCCGAATCATAATAAACAGCGCTCCCCCCTGTAGCAATTACTGTATTTTGCACAGTTACGGAACTGATTACCTGTTCTTCCAGTTTTTTAAAAACCTCAATTCCATCATTGTTTATTATATCCTGAAGCCCCTTTCCGGCCTCTTCCTGTATCAGCAGATCCGTATCCAAAAAATTCATCTTTAACGATTTTGCTAAAACCACACCTGTAACACTTTTACCGCATGCCGGCATTCCTATCAAAACTATGTTTTTCATCTTATAGCTCCTTCTTCTTCATCTATTAACGACTGTACATCATTTATCTGATTCTCCGAAAAAACCCGAAATCCTGATTTTCTTAAAAGCTCTGTAGTCACACCTTCTCCTTTTACTGTTTTTCCCGAAAAACTTCCATCATATATCATATTGCTTCCGCACGAAGGACTCTTTTCTTTCATTAATGCACATATCACATTGTAAGCTCTGGCAAGTCTTACAGCTTCTATGGCGCCTTTCATATACGATTCAGTCACATCCACTCCCTGTCTGGTCACTACTTTATGTTGTCTTCTCTGGGCATCTGATCTGGGGACCGTAAGTCCTCCAAAAACCTCAGGACATACAGGAATCAAACGACCTTCAGCCTTCCACCGCAGGAATCGCTCATCATTTTCAGCTTTAGATTTACCATCATATCTAACAGGACAGCCCCCATACAAGCATTGACTTACCAAAATTTTTTTCATTGTATACCATCCCTTCTTTCATGATAAAAAACAGGAGATGGTTCGCCATCTCCTGAATTTTTTATCATGTTCGCTCTATGCTTCTTCTGCAATCTCAGCTGCTTCTTCAACTTCCTGTGCTGCAGCTTCTTCCTCCGTAGGAGGATCTATCGTCTCTCTGATGCTTAGGCTGATTCTTTTTCTGTCTTTATCGATTTCGAGAATCTTAGCAGTAACTGTCTGCCCAATTTCAAGTTCATCATTTATGTTTCCGACTCTCTTATGAGCTACTTCGGAAATATGTACGAGTCCGTCAAGTCCAGGTTCCAATTCAACAAAAGCGCCGTATTCTTTAATCTGAACAACTTTTCCTTCGATAACCTGTCCAATTTGATAATTCTCATCAATCACGCTCCAAGGCTCCGGCTGATTCTGCTTAAGCCCCAGCGAAATCTTTCCTTTTTCTGCATTCATCGAAAGCACCTTCACATTGATCTTTTCGCCTATGCTGAGAACTTCCTGCGGATGCTTAAGCCTGCCCCATGATATCTCTGAAATATGAAGAAGACCGTCTATTCCGCCGATATCTACGAATGCGCCGTAATCGGTAAATCTCATTACGGTACCTTCAACAACATCATCTACATTGAGATTTTCCCAAATTTCCGCAACAAGCTTATCCTTTTCTTCATTAAGGAACAGTTTATGTGAAAATACAGCTCTGTTTCTTCTCTGATCTACTCTGGAAACCCTTACCTCCATAGTCTGACCAACAAATTCTTCTGCATTTTCAACATAATGATCGGAAAGCTGAGAAAGCGGAATGAATCCTGAGACTTCCTTATATTCAGCAATAACTCCTCCGTTTACCGGTCTAGTTACTTTAACTTCAAGTATTGTTTTATCTTCAAGCGCCTTGACAATTTCATCCCAATTAGCGCTGATTTCCAACTTTTTCTTTGAAAGCAAGATGCCGCCATCACCATCGTCTGTTTTTATAACTTTCGCTTGGATCTCGTCATCGACTTTAAAAGCGTCTGATAAAGTCTGCCCTTCTTCCAAGCTCACCTCTGAGATAGGGAGAATTCCATCCTTTTTGCATCCTAGATTTACAATAACTTCTTTGTCAGTAACTTGGTGAACCTTCCCTGTGACGATCTCGCCACCTCTCGGTAATCTCAGGGACTTCTCTATTTCGTCCATAAGATCGTTCATGTTCAATTCATTGTTTTCAAGTGTAACATCACTCATTCTGGCAATAACCTCCTTAATAGTGCATTCAGGTGTCGAAGCACCTGCCGCTACTCCTATTCTATTACATTTTTGAAGTTCTTTCAACGGTAAATCTTTAATATTTTCAACAAAAAAGGTATTTTTGCAGAATTTTTTGGAAATTTCACATAATTTTTTAGTATTTGAACTTTTTCTCCCGCCTATGACTATCATAATATCTGATTCTTTTGCCAGCTTTTCACATGATTTCTGCCGTTTAGTTGTCGCACTACAAATAGTATTATTGACATGAAACACCTTATTTTTATCTTCCAGTGCTTTTATTACATCAAACAACACCTCTTCTCTTATAGTCGTCTGAGTTACTACAAAAAGATCATCTTCTTTTATCGCTGCCGCTTCATCGTATGAGCTGATCACAAGAGCAGGCTTCCTACACCATCCGAATATTCCCATTACTTCCGGATGCTCTTTGTCACCAACTATAACCACCTGCTTATCTGTATCATGAACAAGATTATGTATCTTTGCCACAAATGGACATGTCGCATCTACAAGCTGTATTTTTTTTATATCCGCCTCGTCATAAAAATTTTTCCCTTCACCATGGGATCTTATTATAACCTTATCCCCTTCACTGACTTCATTCAGATTATTGATTATCTTTATCCCTTTTGCTTCAAGATCTTGCGTCACTCTTTCATTATGGATCAAGGATCCCATGGAAAATATATCGCCAATACTGTTTCGCGCAGCTTCTTCAGCCTTTTCTATAGCCTGTCTTACACCAAAACAAAATCCGGCATATTCAGCTCTTATTATTTTTCTCATCTATATTCTCCAATTCTTCCAGATATCGTTTAAATGATCCTTCACTTCCGTTTTCCGTAGGGAAATAGTATTTAACTCGTTCCTCATATAAATTATTCGGTAAATACTGCTGCGTCACATAACCTCCATATGAATGAGGATATTTATAATCAAGTCCTCTTCCTAAACTGTTAGCTCCTTTATAATGGGAATCTTTAAGATGATCAGGAACATCATCTATCTTTCTGCTGTGCAAATCAGACAAAGCTTTATTTAGTGCCTCATTCGAAGCGTTGGATTTAGGGCACGAGGCCATTAATACTACGGCCTGTGCAAGATTGATCCTTGCCTCCGGCAATCCCACCATCTGCGCTGCCTGAACGCATGAAGTAACTATAGTAACAGCATTCGGATAAGCCATACCTATATCTTCGCTTGCCATTACCATAAGCCTTCGCCCTATCATAACTATATCCGCTCCGCCCTCAAGAAGTCTCGCCAGATAATGAACTGCTGCATGAGGATCACTTCCCCTTACAGATTTCTGAAGTGCCGAGAGCAGGTTATATTTATCTTCTTCTTTATCATAAAACGTAGTCTGCTTCTGCATAGCTTCTCCTACGATCTTCCTGTCTATAACTTTTCCCTCGCTTAGATTATCCACAATAAACCCCAGAGTATCCAAAGCTACTCTGCAGTCTCCATTACTCATATCTGCCAGTATACGAAGTGCATCGTCATCATATTTTATGTCAAGTCCACCAAAGCCTTTTTCCTTATCTTTAAGGGTTCTTTCCAATATAGATAAAATTTCATTCGTCTCGAGCCTTCTGAATTCATATATATTTCTTACACGGCTTATCACAGCATTATTTACAGAAAAATATGGATTCTCGGTTGTACTTCCGATAAACTTTATAACACCGTCTTCAAGAGCTTTAAGTAATGAATCCTGCTGTAATTTGTTCCATCTGTGTACTTCATCTACATAAAGACATGTAGTTTCCTGCTGAAGACCATAAAATCTTGTAGATGCATTATCCAAAATAACCTTTAACTCCTTAGTCCCTGTAGTAGAGGCGTTTATCTCGACAAAACTACTGTCTATTTCTTTTGCTATAAGTCTCGCCAATGTGGTTTTTCCTGTACCCGAAGGTCCGAAAAAAATGGCGGAATCAAAGGTTCTGTTTTTTATAGAATTATAAAACAGCGATCCCTCAAACATAAAATGAGTTTGTCCAACAAACTCTCCAAGCTTTGAAGGCCTCATTCTGGTAGATAATGGTATCATTCTTATTCCTTTTCCTGATGTTTTTTATTCTAAAGACGGTTTATTTATATATCGTTGTCACAAAAGCTTTGTCGACACCTGATGATTTAAGAGCTTCCTTCGCCTTATCCTTACTATCAAATATCTCTCCTGTGATTTTATACATCTTGTTCTGTTCAATAACCTGCAGACCGGAAATACCTAACGAAGACATGGCACTTTCTGCAGCAGCTTTGCTGGAATAACAGCCAAATTGTACTGCATATCCGGCTACCTGAGTTTCCTGAACCTTTATATCATCTTCTACTACACTCGATCCGTTGCTGCTTTTGTCGGTATTTTTGGTCCCGTCCGTTTTCTCCTCATCTGTTTTTTTCTCATTTTCTGCAGTAAGCTGTGGAACATAATTGACTACCGGATCAACAACATATTTTGCTGTAGCGTATCCACATCCGACAGATAGGCAGAGAATAAGTATGACCGGTATAAAGTTGGGCTTAACACTCCTTCTCTGTGAGCTCCTGTAACTTCTTGGACGCCTTTTTTTTCGCATTCCTTTTCCCTCTCTTCCTATAGTATATTAAATACTATTAAAAAAGCGAGAGCTTTATTCCAATATAAGACAAGATGTTAAATAAATATATCCTACATTATACTACAACTTTTTTCAAATGCCAAAGCTTCAAAACATCATATAATAAAATTATATATCTTTCAGTTTTAAGACTTTCCGGCATTCTCCTCAGTATATACCTGCCTTTTCAAAACCCCCACCTTGTTTATCATCTCCCGCAAATAATAATTATGGAAATAAATATACTTAGCTGCTTCTACAAGATAATTCTCTTTATCATCGCGAATTTCTGATTTTAACTGTCCTATAAATTTAACCAAATTTTTTTTCAAATTCATCTCTTCCTTTAAAAGAGGTACATAAGCTATTTTGACCTGTCCCGTATCTTTATTGTAAAAAACAGTTTCATTTGTAATCTTTACTTTTGACGGATCAATAAAATACTCAACTGATCTTTTTAAAATTAACAGAACATTTTCCAAAATATATAATGCATCTTCAGTACGTTCGATACGATAACTGTTTAGAGGTGCAAATCCGCTGCAGTTATAACTTCCGTATTCTCCACTGCCTTCTCTTATAAAACCCATAGGTATAAAAATACTGCACTCTCCGGAAGTAAGCATTATCTTTTCAAAATCTTTCATAGAATTTTCTTCAAGTCTTATTCTGAATTCCTTGTTTTCCCACATAACCTCTTCTCCTTTTATCCACCGCATTTGCTACATTTTCTATAACCTTTTTTCTCCGCTTCGGTTTTATCAATTTTTACACATCTTCTTTTTATAGATCTGCATACTCCCCTATGATATGAAGTGCCGTCACTTTTGAAACAAAACACCATGCTTCCTGAATTGAGATCCCCAGATTTACAGATTCCACATGGGTCATATTTATTTTTGACACTGCTTGTGAGTATCACAGGACTTACAGAAGCTTTTATATATGTACAGTTTTCCTTATGAAACTTTTTGCCTGACTGGGGAAATATCCATACAGGCTGTTGCGCCTGACTGTTTTCAAGTCCTGAAGCACCAAGAGGACTTCCGTCGGTTTTTCTTCCGACAAACCCTCTGAACTTCACTTTGATTGTCATGGTAAACTCTTTCTTGAAAATCAGCGGAAATTCAACGTATTCTGATGCTTTCATCTCATATGAAATCAAACTGTCATTATGAAAATCCGAATGCATAATTCTTATATTATCCACTTCTATTGTATCCAGTTCTTTATTATCTTCTGTTACACGATTCTTTATTTTCTCCTCAATCATCATCGTTTCTACAGGACTATATGACTTAGAAGCTATCACCGAACTCTCATCTATGGCTCCGTGTATACAGTTTTCCCAAAGCCCCTCAATTTTAATGAAATAACCAAGAGACAATATTGCTAATATTACAAAAGGAAGAAAAACAGCAGCTTCCAATGTATAAAATCCCTTAATACTTTTTCTCATATCCGTAATATGTACCATTAACCTCTGCTTCTATCGTTATTCCCACTGAATGTTCATTTATTAAAAAATCTCCATCATATATCATTCTTGTATTGATCTGTATAAGATCAAGTATCCTGCTTATTTTTACATTCTCGTCTTTAAAAAACAACAATATCTGAAGATACTGATTATAGTCATAACCCTTATTGGCATCTGGCTTTATAGTTCCCCCTGTCAATCCTTCTACAGCATTGTCCAGATTTATGGCCCATGTAGTCTTATCTTTATTCACAGGGACTTTATATCCTTGCCAAAGCAATTCTACATCATTATCAGATTCTGCATATGCCCATGTCGCTGCAAGAGCTGCCTGTGTAGCCGGTGCTGCTGCCCCCGGAGTCATCACCTCAGCCAAAGCAAAAGTTTCTGCTCTTTTTTCCGGATCGCTGTATATATGGGCCAAATTCAAAGGAAACCGCATTGCTTTTAAAGCCATATCAACACGTTTCTCATTTTTTCCATCGGAAAGTTCTCCTCCTAATATATATTCCGCTTCATTTCGGAAAAAATGCTGATGGCTTATAGTTTTATTTTTATTATTAAAATGTTTAAGAATATACTGATTTATCATATATGTATCTGTCCCTTTTTTAAAAACATTCTTTATTTCTTTTATATTATCTGCTGCCGACTCCGCTGTTGAAGTCAAACTTTTATCGGGAATTGCCGCAGAAGGAAGCGACACAGCAGTAGGACCATGTTTCAAAATTCTGTTTTCTGATATTTCATCACTTCTTTCCTTTTCTGTATCGCTCCTTCGTACATCGGACCTGCCTTCAGCACTCGCCAACTCCATATATTCCAAAATCTGATCTTTTATCAGATCAATATTGGCCGCAGAAAATCTGCTTCCCGAAACATTTATACTCTCAACTTTCACAGCTCTCATATCATTTATCGAATATTTTACAAATTCCATCAGTTTTTCTTCCATTTGTCTGTCATTTCCCTTAAGGAAAAATAAGCCATACTCTTCCTGAATATGATAATTATATTCAGACATAACTGAATCGCCTGCCAAGCTCATTATTCCATCTGTACGGCTTTTCACACATTCTTCTCTGATTCCATATATGAGGGATAATGTTATAGATATCAGAGCAGCCAATATCACCATAAGGAATACCGCACTGCTTCCCCTTTTACTATTCATTCCTCATATCCTCCATAAGTCTGTGATATCTCACATAGGCAGGCCCGTCAGTGCCTGTGCATTTTCCCGTGACAAGAAACACGCCTTTCTTTTCCAGAATTCCTTTGTATTTCATTATAAGATATTTTTTCCCATTCACCTCGCATCCTGTGAGCTTCTTATCCGTATATATTTCTATTTCATCATTAAAATCATTTTCATCCTCTTCAAAATATACAGTTCTGCCTGTGGCTGCTCCGGCTTCACTCCTTATAGCTATATGAAGCCTGCATTGATCTGTAATCTGACTGTAAAAAAACATAATTATTAAAGCCACAGTTATGACAGCAAATATAATCATCGGAAGCACTATTGATGCCTCCATTATATAACTTCCCCTCTTACTGTTTTCTATTTTCAATTAAAATCACTTAATCCCTCAAATGTCTTATTTACAAAATCAGTTATTTCTGTTTTGAATATAAGTCCGAGTGCTACTGCCAATGCAACCAGGATGGCTACCTGCACAAGTTCCATTCCTTTTTTGCTTTTAAATTTTATAATACTGAATTTCACGATTTTTCCTCCATTCTCAATTCTGTTTTTGTATCTTTTCCCGTCTCAAAATAATCAAAGTTCCAGTAAAGCAGGTGCAATTGTTATAACTATCAGTACCATCAGAAATATCATAAGAGGTAAAGTAAGCTTCGTTTCCGCAAGACGACCTCTTTCTTCGCAGGCTTTCTTACGGCTCAACCATAACAACTCACTCTCTGCATGAAGTTTATCAGTAAGCTGCACCCCTTTTCTGACATTATCATTTATTATATTGGATACTCTCATGAGCTCCCTTACCCCACACTCCTTAGCCATCGTTTTTAATTCACTGTGCATCGAACCATTGGCAGTTTTACACGACGTATATATCTCCCTAAGCCTTCTGTAAAAATAATCTCCTTCATTTTCCGAGTCAAAACTTTCCTCTATTGATTTCTCAAAAGCACTTGTGAGAACAAGCCCTGCGTTAAGCAACAGAACAAGTCTATTTACGAATTCAGGAAGCTGCCTTATAACTGATTCACCATCCTTCTTTTTCTGCTTCTCTATCATAGCAAATCTGTTTTTATAGATAAAAAAGGCAATCATAATTATAAGAATTGTTATCGGAACAGCATTAGACGACATGTTATCTTGAATTTCCCATGAAATTCTCTGCCCTGTATCGAGGGTATCCGGAAGTTTTACCCTACTTTCTGTTCTGTCACTGTTCAAATGCAAAACTGTATTTCTAAGCCCGGATTCGATTTGTTCACGTTCAGTGCTCTCAAAGCTTTCATCATGTTCTTTTTTCTCCGCTTTGCTTTTATCGTCGTAAGATTTTATAGTGACACCCATCTTTTTTTCCAATGTATCTTTTTTTCCAACTACTTTCACCTTGAACATCAGCTGTTTTGAATTCTGCCCCTCCATGGGGCGTGTAACATATAACTGTCCGCCCGATTCCATCACTTGTATATCTTTTTCGGAAAATGATATAATCAAATCTATAATCAGCAGGATGATTCCTGCAATCACTACTGCTGTAATCTGCTTTCTTGCATTTTCAGCGGCTGCCTCTTTAGTAATCCCACTGCCTTTATTACTCTCCATAATTGTTGCCCTCTCAAACCCGTATTTCTGAAATTTTCTCCATCAGACATATTCCATAAAATGTAGCTGCCAATGCTGCCGTCATCAATAGTCTTCCTGTTAATGTGATATACAAGGGTTCAATATACGAATAGGAAAAAATATTCAACATCAGCAACATCAGCAGCGGCATTACAGATATTATCCTGCCCTCAACTTTCTTCTGAGAAGTTATGGTTTTTATCTCCCTGTCTATGTTCATCTTATCTGTCAATATCTCCGTCGTATGTCCTATTATCTTTTCTAAATTCCCTCCCATATTCCTGCAGATGATATATACCTGCACGAAATTATTTATATCTTCGCTTCTGCTCCTTGAAGCGAAATCTTTCAGTAATGCTTTATCGCTCTCTTTGTTTTCTGTCATACTTATTTTCATACGCCTCAGTTCCTTCATAATTGGCTCATCCTTTTCATACATAGATGAAAGATCTTCTTCCGCTTCTATCAAAGCGTCTTCCATCTGACGGCCGGCTGCCACAGAGGCGGATAATGAATACAGCATGTCCTTAAACTGTATATTCAACACAGCTAATCTCCTGGCTGCCATACGTTTTCTGAAATATGGAACAGCCTTATGTACCAATACCCCCGATACAAGAGACAATATCATGCTGTGGTAAAAAAGATAAACGACAACAAATATGCATACATACCCTACCAAATAAAAAAGTAACTTTTCTTTAACCGACAATTCATATACAGAGTAATCACGTACCATGCCATCCCCCTAAAAACCATCTTCGCTATATCCTGCCAGATACAATTTTTCACAATGCAAAAGCTTACTGTCTGCCAGTCTTCTACCTCTTTTAAAAAGGGAATTGACTTTTATTTTCCCATCTTTCAAACCTTCAAGCTCCGCAATCTCAAGAACTCTTCTGCTTCCATCCTTCATTCTGCTCATATGTACCATTACATCTATCCCTTCAGTTATCTGACTCCTTATAGCTTCAACTGGAAAATCTGCAGCTTGAAGAAACATTGCCTCAAGCCTTTTAAGCATACCTTCTATGCTATTCGCATGGCCTGTGCTTAAGCTTCCGTCATGACCTGTATTGAGAGCCTGTATCATATCCATCACCTCCTTTCCTCTTACTTCTCCTATGACAATGCGATCAGGCCTTATTCTCAGACTTGCTTTTACAAGGTGTGACATATCAACTTCTCCTTTTCCCTGAACATTGGCGCTCCTGCATTCCAGCCGGACTATATTCTCTACCTGTTCTATCTGAAGTTCTGCGGAATCTTCTATTACCACCACCCTTTCATGAATAGGAATAAACTGTGACAACACATTTAACATAGTCGTCTTTCCTGATGAAGTTCCCCCACATATAAAACAATTGTATCCTGAAATAACCAGCGCCTTCAAAAAATTCGCTTCATCTTTTGTTATTGTTCCGCTTTTTATCATATCTTCCATTTTCATTACATTTTCAGGAAATTTTCTTATAGTAAGAATAGGGCCATTTAAAGCAATATTTTTATATATGGCATTTACTCTGGAGCCATCCGAAAGTCTGGCGTCAACGATAGGATTCAGCTCATTTATTTCCCTATGTACTCTTGAAGCTATGCGCCTTATCAGCTCCTCCAAATCCTCAGTACTGTCAAAAGTAAGTTTTACTCGTTCGGGAATGCCATTCCTTTCTATGAAGATATGATCTTTTCCATTTACCATTATCTCTGATATTGATTTATCTTCCACATATGGCTGTAATATGTCCATCTCTCTTCTGAGAGAAAGAAAAAGACGTTCTATCAGCATTCTGTTTTCTCTATGGCTACAGCTCTGGGCTTTTTCCAGAGAAAAAACAAATATCTCTATTTTCTCAAGAGCCTCTTCATCGCTTAAGTTTCCTTCCGAATCTGTTATCATCAGTCTCACTTCAGATAAATATTTTTTTATATCCTCAGGCTGATAAAAACCTTTTTGTTCTTTTTCATGTTTTTCCATAATTAACATTTTTTTCCTTTCAATGATATAATACATTATTTGTAAATTTTTTACAATCAATTCTGTTCGACAAATTTCGACATATATGCATTAAAGAGCTTTTTTCATTCGCAATCTTTTTATTTACACTATAAATTTTATTATATATATTGAATTTTTATAATATTCAATATATAATGAATTTTACAACTAAGAGAATGAAGGAGGGTATAGAAAAAATGAAAAAATTAACAGCAATTATAGTTTCTCTTTCAATGGTATTGATGTTCGGTCTTTACGGTTGCGGCAGCAGCAACAAAGCTGAAGCCGACAAGACTGCCCCCGAACATTTCATACTGACAGGCGAATACAGCGATAATCTCATAAATTTTACAGAGATAAGTGATGACGCCGAAGTAGTCATGTGGGATGCAGAAAGCGAAAAATTCAAAGAAAGCGAACTATCTGAAGAAACTATAGTAGGCAATTTCACCAAACTTTCAGAGAAAGATGAAAATGGCGTTGCCGGAAAAGTCGAGATTGTTCCTTATGAGGACAAAGCAGATTTCTGGGATGAAGATACCGCATGGATTGAAGGTGCTGGTATAGATTCCGATCCTGCCGTTGATGATGAAACGGGCGAAAAGGTTTTTTCGGCAGAATACAGAATCCCTATGGGTGAACGTATCCTTTCCGGATTCAAACTTGGAGACTACAGCGGTACGACAGATTTTGCCAATGTTAATAAAATAAACTACTGGTCCGACAATGACTATTATCATGCGACTTCAAATGATACCCTCACAATGCTTACAGGTTATAAAACTTATCTGCAAACTACCAGCTGGACATGCGGATTATCTTCTATCGCCAGTGTCCTCGAATGGTATGGCGTGAGAGATGGTCTTAATGATCTGGATCTGGCCGCCCTTAGAGGCGCTAAAGACGGAGATCAGTTTGCTCGCGGAACAGACCTTGATGAAATGGTCAATGTCTTCCATAAACTGACTGATCTCGGAATAACAGGAGAATGGGATATCATTACTTCCGATGACAAAGACGGAGCCGAGCTTCTTTATGACCCTGAATGGATACAGAACCAATTAAAGGAAGGGCATCCTATCATAGTTGGTTGGAATTCATATGGCGCTCATTATCAGACGATCATCGGATACGATAATATGGGAACGGAAGATACTCTTGATGATGTTCTCATCATCATGGATCCATATGACACTACAGATCAAGATAACGACGGCTATACCATCGAATCTTACGAAAGACTTTCCAGCGGCTTATTCACTATGGATTCAGAAGTTTCCGGAACTAAATTTATAACAGCAGCACCTGCTGAAGGCTGGAAATATGAACAGACTATAGGTGACGGTATAAATACTGATTACGATAATGCCGGCGTATTCACAGATGATAATAAAATGTCTTATGGAAAGACTGCTGAAGATATCAAAAAATACTATCCGGATACAGAATATCTGGGAGATAACGGCTTGGCAGGCGCAGCTACAGGAGGCTATGAACGTTCAGGCGATCATAACTATTCGCCATATTACAAATTCCTCGATTTTTATAATATGGAAAGCAACGATACATTGAAAATACTTACTCATTTCAAAACACTCCAGCAATCTACCGAATGGACTTGCGGAGCCACCTCTGCAGCTATGGTGATGAATTGGTTTAATATGTCCGAAGGAGAAACAGATGTAAGTCTGGCGAAACATCGGCAGGATGGAGATACAGGAGCCACTTATCTGAGCGGAATGGAGGAAATATTCACCTACATGAACGAAGAACATGATCAAGACTGGATCTGGTTTACAAACAAGGATCTTGATGATCCTGAAGGAGAAGAGTCCTACATAGGAGATTACTGTCTGCAGGCCGGCACTACAGAAGACTGGTATGGGCTGATCCCCTATCTTCTGGAAAACGATATCCCTATAATGATAGGATGGGATGAATGGGGCGGACACTGGCAGGTTATTGTAGGGTATGACGACATGGGTACCCCTGACGCAACACAGGATGACGTCCTTATCCTTGCAGATGCATACGACACTACAGACCATAACCAAGACGGTTACGTTATCGAAAGTTTCGAACGCCTGGTCTATGGATGGTATTCAAGCTATGATGAGGATAACATGCACAATGAATTCATAGTAGCATTTCCTAAATCACAACATGAAGATGTTGTAAAAGCTCTTGATCTGAATTAATCACATAAAAGACGGTTTCCATTATACGAAACCGTCTTTTTCTATATCTTTGGAATCACTATCCCATTTCTGTTCTGCTGTCTGTTTTTCATATTATGATTTTCTATGAACTTTGTTATCTCCGTACTGGCCTGCTGCACTTCCAATCGAAATTCATCGGCAGAAATTTTAAATGCTCCGCTTCCCGTTATTATCATCTGCTCAAGTCTGTCAGAAGTGGCGACTCTTACATGGAATTCTTTACTCTTTTCATGAGCTGTTTTTTCTATATACATATCAGCTGTTTCTGCTTCACGAGTATATACTACATCTATTTCATTATATCTTTCTACATGTCGTTTCCCATCCTTTACCTTATAAGCATCAAATACAATTATAACACGGCATCGCTTATACCCCTGGTAATTAGACAATATCTCTATCAACGCCGCTCTGGCCGAATCCATATTTATTTTTGCCAATTCTTTTAAGTCTTCCCATGAAAAAATTATATTATAACCATCTACCAATAGATATTCTTCAGTAATCCTAATAGGCTTTGTCTTTTTTTTGTCCTCATGAATAATCTCTTTCTTAGGTATTATTTTTCTTGATTTTGGTTTGCCATAAGTCATTTCAAATATCTTATCCAGCTCTTCTTCCTCTGATTGACTCCTACCCATTCCCATCGTCTTGCCTGAATTAAGATTATATACAGATGGTTTTGAAAAACCGCACTCTTTGCAACCGATGTCATCGTCACAGAAAGATTTTCTTTGTATGTGCAAATATCTATCTGCTTGATCCCATTTTACTGTAAAACCGGATCCATTGATGCAAAATACAGAGTCACCTGTATTATCCGGATCACTGTCAGGATCATAAGCTACAGAATTTATAACTTTATCCTGATTATGACACTCTTCATATCCCAACAGAGAACATGACAGCCTTCCCCGGCCTTTAGTGTATGAAGCCACATCTACAGCATAATCTTTCATTTCCGAAACAGGAGCCTTGCCTGAGATAACCGCTGTATGTCCGAATGTTTCCGGATCTTCCATTTCTCCACTCATTCTCTGTATATCCGACATAGCTCTGCCTATCACCTCTGTAGGTATTTCGAGTCTAAACTCATACCAAGGTTCTAAAAGTATATTATTGGCTTTTCTTAAGCCCTGTCTCAGCGCCCGGTAAGTAGCCTGTCTGAAATCTCCTCCTTCAGTATGCTTAAGATGAGCCCGACCGGTAAGTACCGTTATTTTCATATCCGTAATCGGAGAACCTGTAAGAACCCCGATATGTTCTTTTTCCTCAAGGTGAGTCATAATAAGTCGCTGCCAGTTTCTGTCCAGCACATCCTCACTGCATCGAGAATCAATCGTAAGCCCGCTGCCCCTTTCTGCCGGCTCCATAAGAAGATGAACTTCTGCATAATGACGAAGCGGTTCAAAATGCCCTGCTCCTATTACCGGATCCTTTATGGTCTCTTTATACGTTATTGAACCTTGCCCAAACTCTACATCAAATCCAAATCTCTCTTTGATAATATTTTTCAGTATTTCAGTCTGTACCTGTCCCATCAGCTGCATCTGAATCTCCTCATGCTGCCGATCCCATGAAACGTGAAGCTGCGGATCTTCTTCGGCAAGCAGCATGAGCTTCTCAAATGCTTTATGAATATCTATATCCTGCGGCAGCCCCAGCCGATACATCAAAACAGATTCAAGAAGCGGTTCCGAAGCTTCATCTTCAAATCCCAATCCCTGACCTGCATATGTGTTTTTAAACCCTATAACTGCGCATATATCGCCCGGAACAGCTGTATCTGAATTTCTGAACTTTTTCCCGGAATATATTCGTATCTGCTCCACCTTTTCATTTTGTTCCTGATCTTCTTCACAGCCCTCCGGCAAAGTTTTTACAGATTCTTTTACGCGGAGACTACCACCTGTTATCTTCATATGTGTAAGGCGGCCGCCGTGAATATCTCTGGTTATCTTATACACCTTTGCACCAAACTCATCAGGATATGTTTTATCCGAACAGAATTTTGCCAGGCCGTCCAAAAATATATCTGTACATTCAAGTTTTAAAGCTGAACCAAAATAACACGGGAATATTTTTCTGTCTGATATAGCTCTCCTAATACTCCTTATACTTATAGATCCCGTATCTATAAGTTCTTCAAGAAGTCCTTCCTCGCATACAGCCACCTGTTCCATCCATTCTCCGCCGATATCACTCCCGAATTTTACACAGCACTCATCAAGGCTGCACTGGAGCTGATTTATAACAGCATTTTCTTCCGCACCGCCGAGATCCATTTTATTAACGAAAATAAATACAGGTATTCCATATTTTTTCAGCAGTCTCCACAAAGTAACAGTATGCCCCTGCACACCGTCTTTGCCACTTATAACTAACACAGCATAATCAAGAACTTGCAGTGTCCGTTCCATTTCTGCGGAAAAATCCACATGACCCGGAGTATCCAGCAGCATGAATGTCCTGCCGCCATATTCCATTTCAGCTTGTTTTGAAAAAATAGTTATCCCTCTGGCTCTTTCCTGGAAATCAGTATCAAAAAAAGTATCCTGATGATCTACTCTTCCCAGTTTTGTTATTGCTCCGGATTCGAAAAGCAATGCCTCTGACAATGTAGTCTTACCTGCATCAACATGAGCCAAAAGACCTATACAAATATGACTCTGTGGTTTATTCCCGAATGTATTATTCATCGGAAAGCCCCTTCCTTCTATGTTATAATTCAGTAATTATAACATAGAAACAATCAGAAGTCGATTTTGCACGAAAACTGAAGAGCAAATCAATTTGCCTACTTGAAACAATGTCCTTATTTGCGTATAATAAATATGTATGGTCTTTAGCAAGACAAATTTTTAGAAGGGTGAAAACATGGACAAGCAACAATTAAATCGTTATTTCTTTTATGTACTGGGCGTTATTTTACTTTCAGCCGGAATCACTTTAAACACAAAAACAGCTCTTGGAGTATCTCCGCTGATCTCATTGCCTTACTCAGTTTCTCAAATATGGGATCTCAGTTTCCCTGCTATGACTTTTATATTATATTCGTTCTTTGTTGTACTTCAATTCATTTTAAAAAGAAAAAACAGGCAGATGAAAGATCTTCTGCAAATACCTCTTTCAATAGTATTCAGTTTATTTCTGGACATTTTCGGTGATGGTTATGATACATTTATCAGCCTTTCCGGTCTTCAGGACGATTCTCTTTTTATAAGAGTCATCATGCTCATTATAGCAGTTGCAATGACCGGAATAGGGGCTTCAATGATGATTTCTATGGATCTGATCCCTAATCCTGCCGATGGACTGGCTAAAACAGTAGGTGACGTTCTCGAAAAAGGGTTGGGATTCGGCAAAAATTTTATAGATTTTTCCAGTGTAGCAGTAACTGCTGTAATAGGAATCATTGCCAGCGGACACTTAGTGGGTGTCGGTATAGGAACAATAATAGGCATGATCGGCGTAGGAAGATGTATAGCTGCTTTTAATTATTTCTTCCACAATAAGATGATGCTGGCCATAGGCAATAATCATATGCCTATGTCATTAGAATAAAATAATATATAAAAAGCTGACACATTAGTATATAAGTTTATGTGCCAGCTTTTTTATATGAAATTCCAAAAATAAAAATTTATCTTTATTCTCATCACTTAAAGCCGAACGATATAAGTAAAGTTGTAATCACTTCATTATCTCTGTTATTTTGGCATTATTGTTCATAGGGTTACGCTTCGTATAATCAAATAAATAGTATCTGTCATCTATTTTCTCAAGATGTGTAAGTTTTCTGAGAAGACGAGGATCGTCAGTATCATATCTTCCTCCTGACAAATACCTATGTTCCCGTGATTCTCTGCTGTAAAAAACTTTAGAGAAATCCTTCTCAACACTGTCTTTTCCAAGAAAAGCAGGTCTGGTTTTAACGTTTTCTCTTGAATAATAATCATATATCATAGCTTTTTGCAGCATATCTGTATTTTCCTGCGGAACATATTCATATCCGAACTCCAAAAGTTTTTCATACCGCTGATTCCTTGAAAAATTCAGCATTTCCAAACGCTTTTCTTCATACCACATCGCAAGGGCTTCAAATAACCTAAAAGGGCTTTCCGTATATTGAAGGATAAATTTCAGTGTGTTCATAAACTGACCACTGTTATAATACACTTCAACCATTTCTTCTATGGTTTTCAGCTTTATCAGTTCATCATATGATATCCACTTGGTTTCAAGTATTTCATAAGGTGGATATTCAGTATATTTCATACCATATTTAGACACACCCTTTTCTATAGGCGAACCTTTAAGCACTTTCAAAAATCCCAGCTGAAGCTGATGAGGCTCCAGTGAAAAAACGTCATTGAAAGACTCTGCAAAACTGTTATAATCCTCAAAAGGCAGCCCTGCGATCAGATCAAGATGAAGATGGATATTACCTGATGATTTTATACGTCCTATAACCTGTCTTAGTCTTTTAAAATCCATAGGTCTGTTTATTTCATCAAGGGTTCTTTCATTAGTAGACTGAACACCTATTTCCAACTGGATCTGTCCCGGTCTCATACTTTCAAGCAAACTAAGCTCATCATCTGTCAGGATATCACCGGCAATTTCAAAATGAAAATTAGTTATTGCATTATCATGTTCTCTGAGGAAATCCCATATCTCCGTTGAATGCCTGTGATCACAATTGAATGTCCTGTCTATGAATTTGACCTGAGGAACTTTGTTTTTAAGAAAATGCCCCAGCTCTTTCTTAACAAGTTTCAGATCCCTGAAACGCAAAGATTTTTCCACTGACGAAAGACAGTAACTGCACCTGAAAGGACAGCCCCTACTGCTTTCATAATATATTATTCTGTTGCTGAAATCGCTGAGATTCTCGTAGGGGAACGGCACATCGCTCAGATTGATAGGGGCTTTACCCTCGCAACTTATTATCTCTCCTTCATCATTTCTGAAAACTATTCCTTCAAGATCCGCCAAATCCTTATCAAGTTTATCGCATTCTGTTTCTCGTCCATATACTTTAGCCAATCTGTAAAAAGTTTCTTCCCCCTCGCCGCATATTACCCCTTTTACTGCCGGCATTGAATCCAAAACATTCTCTGCATCAAAAGAAACTTCCGGACCTCCTATCCAAAGATGCTTTAAAGGCATTATCTTCCTTATATCGAAAGTCAGTTCCTCTATCTCTCTTTTATTCCATATATAACAGGACAACAAAATAAGATCCGGCTCTCTCCTGTATATATCAGATAAAATCTTTCCCATGGGCTGATTTATAGTATACTCAGCGATCTCTATTTCAGGTATCTCAAAGCATGTTCTGTCATATTTCATCTTTTTTGCTGCATAGGATGCCAAACTATGCACGGCCAGATTGGAATGTATATATTTAGCGTTTACCGCGATCAGCAGTATTCTCATTTTATATCACCTTTTAAAAATTCTATCGCCTCATTCAAAACTTTCTGAGGCGCTCCCGGAACAGAGAGTCTATGATCTCCTCCATCTACAGTTACCAACTCTATTCCGTATTTTTCCGCAAAAGCAGCAGCTCTTGCATAGGCGATATCCTCATCGTTGCTTCCATGTATCATTTTAAGTGACACAGCTTCCGCTTCAAAATATTCCATCAGATTGTGGCGCCTCAAATCTTCGATCAATTCTCGCGTCACTTTCAAATTCCTAAAACTGTCATTTATCACGAAATATCCATTTTTTTCAAGCTCTGATTTTTCCTGATCTGTAAGCTCCAAAAAGTATTCTGACATATTAACAGCTGCGCTTCTTAAAAAAGCTCTCACATGTCTGAGCTCATCATTCATAATGTATATTAAAGTTATATAAGCACCGAAACTTGATCCGAAATAACAGATCTCAGCTTTAGGACAAATCTTTCTCGTATATCTTTCAATATCTCTCAGATCTCTTACACAGTTGTCTACAGACAAAAAATCTCCATCTACGACGCTCTCACCATGAGCAGGAAAATCAAAAGCTATTATACCCATACCAACATCGGGGAATTTATCCATGAGCATATTTATAGTAGGACTCGCCTTACTGCTGGCAAATCCATGAACTGCAATCACTACCTTTCTGTCGTCAGCCTTTATTCTTGACACATATGGAATATCATAAAGACCTTCTCTTTTTATATATCCACTTATCATTTTGTATCCTCCCGTTTCCTGCTTTTTATATATTTTTATGATATCATACAGTACCGATTCTTTCCATACACAAAAACATTGCACAGTCTATTGCCGTTGAATATAATGAAATATGAAATTATAGGAGATACAAATATGGAAATAACAAAAGAAGATAAAATACTTTTAGCATCTGCTGAAGATAAATTCCGACAATGCCTGAATCAATATCGTATAACTTACACTAATTTTCTGGATCTCCATCAAAGATCGCTGATGGATGCTTTAATTAAAAATTTAGCGCAGGAAAGCAGTGATATCCGCTGTGTTTTCTATGGCGGATATGAAGATGCCGAACGTACTCTTGCCCTTTTTCTCCCTGATTATGCAAATGAAAAAGACATTCCTATCTCTGTTATACGCATAAAGGCTTCAAAAGGCGGACGCAAACTTACTCATCGTGACTATCTTGGCTCACTTACAGGTCTCGGCCTGAAACGTGAAATGGTAGGTGATATATTGGTTACGGAAACCGGAGCCGATATAATCGTCATGGACGATGTCAAAGATTTTATACTCATGAATTACAATCAAGCAGGTAAAGCGACTCTCACTTCTGAGATACTTCCAATATCCCAGCTTTACATACCTGAAGCAAAAACCCAATTCATAAAAGATACCGTAGCATCACTTCGGCTGGATAACCTTATTTCATCAGCATTTCAGATGTCAAGATCCAAAGCCGCTGAAGCCATACGCTCCGGCATAGTATTCATAAACAATATCCAAACTGAAAAAACAAATGCAAAAGTAAATGAAGGCGATAAGCTAGTTCTTAGGGGAAAAGGCAAGGCATATCTTCGTGAAGTAGGCGGACAAACCAGAAAAGACAGGATATTCATAACATTGGAGCGATATATATGATACAAATAAAATGGAGCTTTCGAACAACTGTCCAAAAACTCCATTTTTTACAACATATTAGATAATCTTTTTAAATTATCATATATTACCTGTCCACGCTTGCTTTTTCCTATTTCTGAGGCTTTCTCCTGTAAAACAAATTAAAGATCAAACGATGGATTTATCGCATAGAAATTCGTACTGTTGAGATTATCCTGAACATTTCTCAAAGTTTCACCGAAACGCTGAAAATGGACGACTTCACGTTCTCTCAGATACCGTATGGGATCTATCACATCAGGATCATCCACCATCCTCAGAATATTATCATACGTGGTCCTTGCCTTCTGTTCGGCAGCCATATCTTCCACAAGATCCGTAATAGCGTCTCCCTTCACAGCAAAAGACAGAGCATCAAAAGGAAACCCGGCTGCAGCCTGAGGATACACACCTGCTGTGTGATCCACAAAATAAGTTTCAAAACCGGCTGCCTTTATCTGCTCCATCGTCATACCTTTCGTAAGCTGATGAATTATAGCACTTACCATTTCCAGATGAGCCAGTTCAACCGCCCATCTATGATGGAAATGATTTTTAGATATTAAAAGCTTCCATAGATCAGCATCTAATAATCTTAAAGAGCTTTCAACACATCATTTCTTTGCCAACATAATATGGATTCCATTTTGTCCGTTCTTTAACCACAGGTAGCTCTTTGCACTTTTCGAAAATCTCTGTTCCTGTCCCGTTTCCCCCAAGTCCATGATATCCATTATATATTTCTTCCAAGCTTTCCAACTCCTCAAGTGTTATTTCTCCTGATAAAATATAAAATTTACCATATCGGAACAGTTTATCATGACTGTTGGCTTTTACTGCCTGAAATAAACCACTGAATTTTTTTATTGCCCATACAAGGGTTCCGGCTGCGAAACTGGCTACTCCTGAACATATAATCCCTACTATGTGTTCCTGAATTGCACTTAACATAACTGCCTCCTACACATTAATATGTACAGCATTACCCATCTGAGCAGTATTGGCATAACTATATGCAGCTCCATATTTGTAGGCCAATTTAACAACAGCATTTCTTCCGGCTGCTGTTGTGGTCACTCCCGGAATATAAATATCCGCTGCCCTACCTTTTGTATGTGCTGATCCACTGGCTCCTCCCACCTGCGCATTTCTGGTTTTGCACCTCTGGCCGGAAGTGATAGTTATCGGCTTGCCATATTCTACTCTAATGGCTTCTAAAATCTTAAGTAACTTCGCTGATGTATTACCGGCAGGGTAACCATTACAATATTTACCTCCACAGGTACATTTAAACTCTGACTTCGCGAAATGTTTCGAGCTGCCGCCTGAAGCCGAAGACGACGAGGAAGATAAAGAAGATCCGCTTCCGCTATTCGCCTTGGCCCAGAAATTTGTACCAGCGATTCCGTCCTGAGTAATACCCCATGCCTTCTGTTTTGCCTTTATGCCGGCTATAGTTTTGCTTCCCACAATACCGTCCTGCGTAGTGCCGACAACGCCCTGTAACACCTTAATTCGCTCTACCAGCTTAGCGTTAGTCTTCGCGCCATAAATGCCGTCCTGCATCAGTCCATGGCCTTTCTGGAACCGCTTGATGGCCGCCTTTGTGCCGCTCCCACAGATTCCGTCTATCGCGCCCGTGTAATAGGCATAGTAATGATATAAATTTTTCTGATACTGTTTTACCGATAACATTATTCCACTCCTTCCGCAAACACCCAGTCTTCAGCAAGCATGTCCGCCTGTGATGCGAGCCACCCCATCTGCACACCAGATGTACCCACAAACGCTATAGCCTTATTTCCGATAGCCTCATGCTCTGCATTAATGGTTTCATTAGAGCAATTCTTGTAACTAATTCCATACGCTAACTCTATATACTGTTTCTTTCCGTTCCAACCTTTTCTCGCAACTTTCATACCTCTTTTGATATATATAATCGCATCAGAAAAACTGAATGTTGCTTCGCCGCCAAGCTGTGGGCAATTCTTTTCATCAGCAATCTGCCATTCATCAGAACAGATATTAAGTGCGGTGTATTCCACCACCTCTGTCTCTCTGATATCCAGTTCCTTACCGTCTTTGGTATGCATCATGATGGATTTTTTATCTTCATCCCAGAACCAATACCCTCCCCATGAAGGGAGTTTTACTTTTGCACCCTTTTTCATCTCTTTAAATATTGTCTTGAAATTCATTTTACTCTACCTCCATTTCCCATACTGCGCCGTCAGAACCGTCTCCGTCTTCCTTAGCTGCCTTTAAGTGTCCCTGCATCTCCTGCGCCTGCTTGGTCATGTTATTATTTTTCCACCATGACCAGATGGCAGATATACCCGCCGCCGCTACCGTCAGCCATTCTGTTAATGCTGTTTCATCCAGCGGAATTGGATTCTTTCCGGCCACAGTAAGTACCATGTTTGCTGTCAGAACCAGCATTACGATTAGCCTAATAATTGCCTTTGTTTTTTCGTTTTTCATAATATAAAAGTCTCCCTTCGTTTTTTCATAATATAGCGAAACACCCTGAAAGCTTTCGCCCCCCAAGGTGTTTTTTTAACATGTATTCAATATGTATCGTATCTCTCGACCAGCCTATTTTAACTAAAGCCACAGAGTTTTCAAAAAATACAAGAGCCGCCTAAATAGGCGGCTCAATTATATATTCTGTAACTTCTTGCTATGCTCGTTTACTACGCGCTTTAAAATCTCCATATCAGCCTGTAAAGCTTCAATCTGTTCAACCCCAACAATATATCGTCTATATGTATCTGTATAGCAAGACTCTATATTTTGAAGCCGTGGAATTATATCATTTTCCAAGAGCAATCTTATATTCTGTGTTTCAAAATGATTTTCATCTTTGACTTGGTCTACCTTTTTATCTAATTGGTCGATTTTTTCATTTAATGGCTTTAGTTTTTTATCCAACATCTCGGATATCTGAATCAACAATTCATCGTTACTCATCTCTACCCACCTCCGCAGATATTATATCATAAAGCCATACCTTTGTGACACACATTTTATCTGAAATATATTATCGGATCAATGTATTCGCCACTTTCTTTTACTCTAAAATAAAAATGTGGACCTGTCGAATTTTTGCTGCTTCCATCGTATTTTATGCTGTCTTCTGCCCCTGCTTGTTATACATTTTCGCAAGTACTTGATAATTTACATCCTTCAAAGGATCATATGTAAATTTCTTCCTGTTTGTAACATTGTTAAGCGCTGAGTCTATTTACTACTGATATTTACTTTCATACATCTGCTGTTGATAGTCAGCCACTTTAGGTTTTTCTGCCATAGTATTTCTCCCTTTATTTTCTAAAAGGATATAAAAAGAGGCGAATCTCTCACCCTTATGATTATTTATAATATCCTTTTATGAGTATATTCACATAGTGCTTTCCCGACATTGGGACGCTTCCCACCCTTCCATACAATGTAAACTGATGCTGACTGTCCGTCAAAATAGCTCCCGGAGTAAAAACAACATCTGCACTCCTGTTGTCGCCCATATATCTACTCTGCGTAAGTATTAAAGGTGCTTTATGCGAATCTTCCGTTGTTAAAATCGTAAACCCAGCAGGAAGTTTTATGATACTATATCCATTGGTAAATGTAGTATAACCAATAATCTTTATTTCCACCTCTCCGCTTACCCACTTTTTATAACTGTAATTTCCAGTGGTACCTTTTTCGATAACAAAATCTACAATCAAAGTGAGTCTCGTCACCACATCCTTGAGAACCTTTCGTAAACTAAACATGGCAACACCTCCAGTCGGTCATATAAGCCTTATGGCAAGTAGCTTTCCAGCGTATGTACAGCTTCCGGAATAATATCCGTAAGTAGTCAGCCTCACGCTCCCTTTTTCGGAAGTAACCTCTGCCAATGCCCACGACTGACAACCACCGCCTGCATTCATGGTTGAACGGCCCTGTGCTCCCATTAATATATTCACTCCTGATGCTGAATTTATGGCTGAAGCTAAAAGTGACGATACTCCTGCATCTACATTTGCGCTTACATTTCCAAATACGAGATAGGTTCCTTTTGGCAATAGTAAAGTGCATACTGTAAGGGAATTGTTTACCTTGTTCGATACCTGTGCCGACTCTTTGTAGTACTTGTTGCTCTTCGCATTCAAAATCTTTATGCCTTCCAAAATATCTCTCAAATACTTCCTTAAAGACAGCATGACAACCACCTCCAAGCAAAAACATTGGTACTTTTAATACCCCCCCCCCAGATAATTTCTGAGGGATTCTGGGATAACAGGCTCTATACCGACTATTTTTTTTATATTCATTTGTACCACCACACTGTGGCTTGAGTTTGGATTATGTAATATATATTTGCAGTGAGATATTGTAACGTTATCCCCATTGATACTCCCATAAACATATCCATTTATCGGAGTATCGTCTGTTCCTCCAGCATGATCTCCGTGAGATATTCGTATAATTCCTGATTGTGGATTTATAAACCCATTACCGTACCTTGTATATATTTCTGCAATCAAATATTTGGATAAGTTCTTTACAGTAATAGTATTACCCTTTGCTACAGTTCCTTCCCATAAAACTTTATTCTTAAACGACAGATACTCTTTCAGAGCCTTAACAAGCTCTGCAACATCTCTGAATCCTTTTAATGCTTCAAACATAATTTTCTCCTTTCCTTATATGGCAATACACTGCGGTAGTTTAAAATGTATCGAGCCATTTTTAGCAAGAACAAATCTCCAACCAAAGTATTCTGTATTTTCCCATCCTGCCCATCCGCTCATAGATGATGCAGTTCTTCTTAATACACACTTAACCCATTTTCCCGCCTCGATATTTGGCGTTTTCTCATAACAGTCGGTATTCGTAATCGCCGGAGATGAATAATTTACCCGGCTCCCGGACGAGTCTATCAAATTGATCTGTACCGGAATTTTACTGTCCCACGCGTCTACATCATCAACTTTAATATAGAAACTAAACTCAAATCCATTTGGTAACTTAGCTTTGGGTATAAATGGTGTAACACAATATGTGTAATATATTTCTGTTCTGCCTGACCCTTCTATACTTACTGTTGTAACACCATCCTCCGTACCCCACACCCATGGGTTCCCCGATTGAGCCAAATATTCATCACTGCTTATTCCTTGCGCATATGTTGTTCTGCTTCCGTGTTTCATTGAAACGGAATTTGGCAGAAGATTTTCGTTTCCGCCAGCAAATGCAGAATCCCACAGTTCTTCAAGCTCCGGATCATCCATCAGAATATCTCCTGTAAATGTAGCTGGCTTTCCACCTCCCACTTTAAATCCTGCGCCTGTTGATTCTTCAAACAATGCTACTCCGTCTCCGCCCGCGTGCCTGGATATAACCGGTCTTCCTGTCGTTCCATACGCCATAGCTGTCGACAGCTTGTCAGTGAGCTTTGCCTCAAAGTCATATGTAATCGTTCTGCTGTCTATCGCAAATGTCTTCGATACGGAAAATGTCCAGCTTGCCGCCGGTATCGTAACCGTCGTCTCGCTTCCATAAGCGGAAGCTGTCGACTTCTTGTATTTTATCTTCAGTGTCTTCGTATTCTTATTAACACCCTTTACCGTAACCGGTGATACAACACCATCTATGGTTACTACCGTATTCGCACTATCTGAAACGCAGGACACATTGGTTATCGCCGGGGATGAATACCCATAAACAGTGATATTTTTCGTTGTGGTCTTCATCCTGCCTCTGCTGTCTGTCACCGTAACAGACATGATCAGTGTGCCTGCCTTTGATATTGCCGCCGTCTGAAATTCCGTTCCTGTATATGTAATTCCATCAAATGTAGTCTTTATTGATGATATCGTACTCCCATATATACCGGCCGCTGTGATATTCACATTCAATTTCGATAGCGATGAAACATATATCCCGTTTCCAAATGCAGATTGTACCGCCGATACGGCTTCTGCTACCGATACGCCGGATATGGACGGTACTACCGTCGATGGCACTGTGACAGTCAGGTTTACATATTTCGTCCCGATAATCGTGTTCCCCGATTTTGTTGTCACCGTTACCGTTGCAATCGCTGATGTCCCGCTTATGGCATTGCACCATTCAATAGGTATAGTAAATGCTGTCCCCGATGTGACCGTTTTACTGTAACTTCCAAGCTTCACTGCGATAGTATCAGTAAAACCACTGGATTTCTTTGTTGCTGTTGCCGTTACTGTCGTTGAACCATCAGCAGGTACACTGGTCTTATTTACCGACAAATCAGAAACTCTTGGTATAACTGTAAGTGCTTTGCTGGCTGATGTCGTCAAAGTCCCCAGAGATACCCCTGTAACAAATCTTGCGCTGCATGATACTGTTTTCGCTCCGTTACTGTTGTGAGTTACCGTCTTGGATTTAGTCGCCAGAAGCTGCGCTGACGACGATGTCGTAAAATTATGACTGAATGAATATGATGTGCCGTCTATAACTATACTTCCCGACGGACCATTGGAGTTCCACGATACTCCGTTTCCATAATAATATAATTTAACCGTAACAACAGATGTGTTATTTGCCACATTTACACTCGATTCAGATATCGACATAGAAATTCTTGCTGCCATATATTAACCTCCAATCCATACATCATTAAGGTTTCCCCCGGCCCCCGGACGTATTGCCCAGTTGCCTCCGAACTTGATCTGATTATTTGTCGTAATATTTTCTGTCGTAAGCCCATCGTTTGCATAACTGGCAACTACGACATCACCGGAAAGAAAATCCAGTGATTCCTTTGTGAATCTCCCCACCATGCCAGATTCTGAGTCCCCTATAGTAATCGTAGCCCCAAGGGTCTCATCTTCTGTGATAGCTACATACCTATTGCGGCGCTCTAATTCTTCGACAGCACTGTCAACCTGTTTTTTGATGGTATCAAAGTCAAATGTGATTTTCCCATCCTCAATCAGCACGCTGGTGATCTGCTCTATCTGTTGTTTCAGTTTATCCATCGCCGCCTGTTTTTCTTCAATACCCGACACACTAAACGATATATCATCCGCAGTCTGCGTAACGTTGGTGATGCGATTTTCAAAGTCAGCAAGGACTTCATCTATTTGCTCTATATCTACGTTCACATCTTCCGGCGCCGGGCTCCAATCCGTAGCCTTATCCCCCGCTTCGAGCTTAAAATTCCTGTACTCTATCGTTGCGCCGGGCTCCGCGTTATTACCGTAGAGAATAATCACACATTTATCGGCTGGATTAGCGTTGTTTACGGTAAGCGTTCCGCTGACCCTCTGCCACATCCCATCCTTCTCCAGCGATATGTCGGTTGCGGCCCTGTCCTTAATAGACTCATCCTCTTTTCGAAACTCGAAATATATGTCAGTGGCTTTCGTTACCCCAGTCATCTTTATGTCCGCACTGAACACGTATGACATGCCCTTCTCAGCGGTAAGCTCATAGATAGGAACGGTACACTCAGGATATCTCCAAGCATTGTATGTTCCTTCGCTCCCCTCTGCGAAGGTTATCACTCCGCCTGTATCACGTTCTGTTTTATCGCTATAGTTTGAACCGTCAAGCGTTATCGTTGAACTATCCTTCAGCAGATTCCGCCCACCAATCTTCATCTTCTCCACTTTTTGAACAGTAAGGCTTATCTGATCTGCCTGCTGGGTAATATTACTCTCCGCCATCGTGACTCTGTCCGCAAGAGAATCCGCTGCACTTTGCGCCGCTGCTGCTGCATCTCCCGCTTCCATAGCCGCATTCTGCGCCTCTTCTACAGCTTCTTTAGCCGCTGCAAGCTGTTCATCTGTAACATCAGCTTGCTGTTTTAAGGCGGTATACTTGGTCTGTGCATCAGCTGCGTTCTGGGCTGCCTGATCTGCTGCTGTCTGGGCTGCTGCCGCATCCGCAAGAGCCTTGCTTGCATCTACATCAATCTCCTGTACCTTTCTGGCTGTAGACTGAATTTCAGAGGCATTCTGCTCTATACGTGTTCCAAGAGCTGTATTTACCTCTGTAAGCTCGCCTTTAGTAACATAATCCACAACCATTTCAGACTCAAGAATATCAAGGTGTTCTTTAAGATTATCTATCTGTTTATTTGCCTCAGCTATTTCTCCATTTACCTGAGTAAGCTGTGAAACTGCATTCTCTGCATTCTCTTTAGCTTCTTCTGCCACAATAACCGTATCATGGGCGGCTTGGTGAATTTCATTGAAAGACACTGCTGCTACCGGTTCCGAATAAGTAAGGATTTCCGGATTAGGCTCACTCCATTCTATACACCATCGTGTCCATAAATATCTTCCCGGCATCCATGACGGAATAATTCTAACCCATTCCCCGCCTGCCGGTTCTGTATCTGATTCAGACAAATAATACTGTTCTGTCATATTAACTATCGCAGGTGAACTAACGCCCGGGTCTCCATAAGCTCCTATAATTTTAGGTTCAAGATCTTCTTCAGAACTATCACTGTAAATCAGCGTTTCATAATTCCAAAGATATTTTTTCTCGGCTGACATTGCAGGAATAACTGTACTCCAGCCTTCTGACTGTATTGTTATCCCCTGTGCCAGATTGCTTACAAGATAATGTTCTGTTATACTAACAAGGCTTATCCCAAGATCGCCTTTATCTCCCTGTATTTTAGACCATTTATATACAGAAGGATCCGTAATATCCGGTATATCATTTACTCTGTTGGCCGATATTCCTATATATGCTTTTCCGACAGGATCTAAACTTATACCTGCGCCAGTTGAATCATCAGCATATGCTATCCATGTATAAAAAGACCTGCTTGCAGCAAGCTCTGAAAACTTGGAAGCAAGCATTTCCACTTTATCACTGATCCCGCTGTCCTTTATCAGATATTCACCGAACGTAGCTGTTTGAGTTCCTTCAGATACAGATGTTTTAAGCTGAAGAAGCCGTGCGGAAACATATAGTTGTCCACTATCATCTACAAGATTTACTCTGTCACCAATTCTTATATTCTCCGGCAGAACAGAAATATCAGCTTCGTAATTAACTTCCATTTCACATATAGACTTAAGCTGCATTAATGTATTCTCAAATAATATTTTCTGGCTGTCAGTATCATAACTATAAGTCTTTTCTATATGTCCTTCATAACCCGGCTTTTTTTTATCCCAGCAATATCTCGTCCATTTCTCAACAGCCTTTCTTGATTTAAGAATCCCATCTGTATCAACATAAAAATCCCCATCATCATATTTATAACCTTTAAGCGTTATCGCTTCATCTTCTCCTTCAGGAGCGCTTCCCGTTGCTTTTAACGCTGTAGCAAGATTAGCTACAGATTTTTTAACGATTATATTCTTCAAATGCCTGTTTATTCGCAGTTCTTCGCCTATATCAGTTCCCCGTTTCCTAAATATATTAATATACTTATTAGTAATTATCAGATTTTCTATATCAAAACTATAGCTGATTTCTGCGTCGTCAAACTGTGAAGCGATACTGTCCAGACGTTCTGTAACTGTAGATTCTGATGTCCATTTTAATTTTTTCTTAAGATTCGGTATCTCATTTATTCCTATCTCAAAACCACTGGACGCAGCCCATTTATCGATATACCATGCGATAGGATATGTCTCCGAAGCTTCATATTCTTCAGCCACCTCATTCAGCAGATCAAGTCCTGCATCTTCTGCATATATATAAATCTCATGAGCTTCAGGATCTATTTCTGTCTCGATTATGGTATAAAACTCATTCTCATCTGCATGCTTTCGCAGCAGATAATTTCCCGCTTCTGTCATGTGTTCTGCATTGAGCCTATTGTTGTCTTCAAAAGATATATAACAGCTGAAAGATGCCACTCCTGTATCAGTATCTTCTATTTTTTCATCATTAAACACAGTAAAGCCAAAAGGCAGGCTTGTACTTGCCTGCCCCAAAACATTCATATGTCTGTCTGCAAAATATATGATCATAAAAATGCCTCCCTATATCGTACCTTAAACACAGGTGCGTAATCATCAGTCACCCAATTTGAATAAGATATGCCTATTTGGTTCATGCCAGGTTTAAGATGAAAATTTTCCCAGTCATTTCCCAGCGCTCCAAGCTGCGGAGCTCTGTTTCCATTTAGATAAATCTCTCCGCTTTTGCAGTCTGCTTCCAGTATATCATTAGCACTGAATTTGTTAGGTATATCACTCCAAGTATCCCTGTTGTTTCTAATGAATCTTACCCATGACAGTCCATTATATGAAAGAGGATTCACTGTGCCATACTGTTCAAACCCCAAAACTATCTGTTCTGCTGCAGTATCTTTTATCATATCATCGGTAAAAACTTTCCTGCATCCCCCGACATCAAATATAATTTTTGCTCCGTCCTTGGCAATACTGGATGCACCTCCTGAACCTTTTCCAAAAGATTTGTTGGTATATGACAAATCTATCTCGCTGCTGTATACATTTTTATTATTTACATAAAAAAGAACGTTTGCAGTTTTCCCTGATTTATTCTTTAATATCCTCACACCTGCCAATATACCTCCCTCAGAATCTGCCAATATCGTCTGAAAAGCTCCCATCTGTTTTGTATCATTTCCTCCGGTTCCTATACTCATTCTCTGCTTATATGTAAAAGTAAAATCCAGCGACGGAGATACCTTTCGTCTTATTGTAGGCCCGTGATATTTACCTGAAGCAGTTCCGTATTCAGATGCAGTAAGATAATAAGAAGCCGGAACACTTTCTTGGTATGTACTTATTCTCAAATTGCTGCACGCTCTTGCATTTAATGTTCCCGACGAACCATGACTGTCTGTTCTGTCTACTTTAAACTGAATGCCTGTAAGAGCAGTTGCCGCACTGTTTAGCCCTGTAACAGTGAATCTCATATTAACAGTATGCGCTGACTTTCCCTTCCAGTTTGACGATGTGTTCTTAATAGTAACATTATGCCACGATCCACCCACATAAAGTGAACCTCTCAGCCCTAATCCTTTCCCAAAATACGAGGCGCTTGTTGCAAGGGAAGCAGTTACCGCAGCATCTACTGTTACTGCATTTGTTGTTCTTCCATAAGCTCTCAGTGAAACACTGTAATAAATATACGGGGATCCTACATTGCTTTTAGCACTGCTCAATATAGTTCCCGAAGTTGCCGCAGGACTTGATGCCACAGTATAATCACATGTTTTTATTCCTAAGGAACCTGACTGTACCACGTCTTCTGGTATTACTGTGCCGGAATTTTGAGACCATAAATTCTTCGCAGCTGTCCCCCATGATGAAACACTGTCAAAAGTTTGATTCACAAGAGTTTCTGATTTTCCCTGTATTATACTTCCGTCTTCTTCATCAGGATCACCAAGCTGTATAATCTTTTCGTCTCCATTGAAAAACGCTACATATCCACAATCGCCTTTTCCTGTAAGCGGCATTGTTTCATCTCCATCCGTCTCTACTTCACTGTAAAAATCAGCTTCCAACACAGGAAAAGTATTGTATGTTCCATTATAATTCACTAAAATACTTCCCGGATCATCAATAGAAGCCTCTGCTTCATACTCAACCACCGAATACTTCAGAGGATCAAAACAAGTTATCTCTATTTCTCCGGTTATTGCATTTCTTCCTTCAGGAACTTCTTCTATATATGTAGGCGTACCGATAAAATATTTATCCGGCTCATCGTTGAAAATAAGTTCCGCATCATTTACATTTAAAAGTATCCCCATTTTATTATAGGCTTCTCTAAAAGATAAAGAATCCGATGAAATAAGCTGATAGCCTACAGTGATAATCCTTTCCGGAAATCGTTTGTTCTTTCTTATAGAGCCATCCCGAGTACCTGTTTCCAATGTTTCAAATTCCGGAGACAGTGCCTCTCTTCCCTTGACATAAAGAGTCCTATATCCTTCTATTTCGGACTCAAGATAAACACCGTTAATCTGCATTGCCTCTGTCGGTATCGGGATAAGGGTTATATTTTCATTTATATCTCTAAATTCATACATTATCTTATCCCCCTTTTTCTGTTTTTCCTTGATTCCAGTTTATTCAAATCACTTTGTATATATGGAGCCGTAACCTTAGATACTTGTCTGCCGTCTATATTTACCGGAACTTCTATGATGTATGAACCACTATTTCCAAAAATATAATCATCCCCTAATGTACTGCCATATCCACCATAGGCCATAGCCAACTCCGGCTGTCTTATATTCGGTATACTGATAAGTCTTTCGGAAACCTTTTTCACATCACTAAATGTATCTTTTATTCCTACAGCCCATCCAAGTCCGAAGAATTCGCCTAATTTAGCAGTAACTTTAGATGGCGACGATATTTTTGCCTTTGCTTCAATAGCAGCTGCCGCCGCTTTCGCAAGCTGTGCTGCAACATTTTTTACAATCGGCAATGTGGCTTTCATACCGTTTGCAAGTCCCATTCCTATATTGTACCCTGCAAGATAAGATATTCCCTGTACTGACATCAAAGATGATATTATTTGCGACACCGCCAGCCTCACAGTAAGAACAGAACTGTTCAAGCCTGACCGAAGTGCTGTGGCAAACCCCATACCTGCTGTACTCCCGATAACAGAAAGCATTGCTGCCAATACACTCAGTGAAGAAATAATTGAAACAGAAACTATTGCCATTACTGTTCTTGCTTGCATCGCTCCCATAGACAATCCCATTGCCAGACCCATTCCTGCCATTAATCCTGCAGATGTAAGGGCCGGAACAAGCTGCCGAGCACTTGATATTATTAATGAAAAAGTAACTATAAACGGTTCGGCATTTGGCGGAATAATAACAAAGTTTGCAAAAGCATCTTTTAACATATTCACACTACTTACTATTCCTTCTGTCATAGTCGACAGCATAAGCAGTGATGCCGAGAACATTGATACAGTAGTTACGCCCATCATCATAGATGTTATAAGTATCTGCATAGCCTCTGCCACCTGCGGAAGATTCTTTCCCGATGATGACATTTCACCCATTCCAAGCGCAACTGCACCAAGAGATTTACCAATATCATAAAGTGACAGTTCCGAGATGATTTTTATCCCTTCAGCTACTGACTTAAATCCTTTACCTGCATTCTTTGCCGAAGTTCCTATAGCCTCTATTACGCCTGCAATACCCTCAAGTATGGAAACAAATCCTCCGCTGATGGCATCTATAACATCAGCTACACCTCCGCAAATCTTCACAAATCCATCACTTATAGAATCAGCTACTGTACTGATAACACTTCCGGCAGTCTCCATTACACTGCACAACGTACCACCTATAACATTTACTATAGTTGCAACTGCACCGGCAATAGCAGATACGACCTGTACTAATACACCCCCTACAGTAACCGCTATAGTGACAATGGCTCCTGTAATTGCTGATACAACCTGTACTATAGTGTTGCCTAATTGTTGTATCAGAAGAGCAAAAGCTATTATAAACGGAGTAGCCATATTCAATCCCACGCCAACAGCAAGTATAGTAGCTCCAAATGCCAGCATTGGTACTACTGCTTTATTCAATGCACCTCCAAAAGTAGCAAATATCTCCACAAGACCTGCTATGACAATTGCAAACATTCCCATAGAAATAACACCTTCAAGCCCTGTCTGAGCCAACGGAGCCATAGCTGACGCTATTAATGCAATTCCTTCAGAAAATGCTGTCAAACCTGCTTGATTCACACTGAGTTGTGCTCCTGTTTTGCTCATAACTACAGCAAGACCTGCCACAACAATGCCAAATGTGATTAAAGGTTCAATTGCTTTCTTACCCAGTGAAGCAAGACCTTCCAGAGCTCCTGCCAATGATGACAAAGAATTTATCATCCCCGAAATGCTATCTATTTTAGATAAAGAAAATGTTCCTTCAGATGCTTTCTCTGCACTATTTCCCATATCCTTAAAAATATCTGCCGCTGCTTTAATACTCTTAAAATAGGTTATCATTGTTGATATCTTTCCAGTTACTTCGGATATAATCTCAGAGTTATTTCCCAACATATTCGAGACTTTCCCTAACGAGCCGGATGAACTTTTAGCAACATCAGAAAATCCCGATGATAATCCTCTAAGATCTGTTTGAAGTGCCGAAGACATCTTATTCATTGCAGAAGACTGAACAACAATATCATAACTTTCAGCCATCTCAATCTCCCCCTTTCTTAAATAATTTACCTATACCTGAGAACTTACTTTTCTTTTTCCCCGGATACATGATTTCATCTATCGCCTTCTGACGGTCATAGAATTTATCAAATCTTGAAAATACAAGTTTTTCTTTATTTTTTCCGACTTTTTTCTTAGCACCTGCCTGTACATTTAAAAATGCCTGCATATGAATTCTGTAATCAAGATCTGCCTCCTTTAATTCCGCCGCTTTCATAAGCAACTCATATTCAGCTATTGTAAGGTTATCTATTTCATCAAAATTCTTAAAACCAAAATATCTAAAACAATTTAAAGCTATTTCCCAATATATCTGTTCAAAATCTTTTACGCTTTGTTCTCCTGCTTCATTGCCTCCGTCAGCTTTTTCGTAAGTCTGCCGGTAGCATTTGCTCTTTCTAAAAAATCCATCACCTTATTAAATAATTCATCTATATCTGTAGATTCATCATCAATATATCCTTCCAGAATATCTCTTGTTATTCTCGGACTATATCTTTTATTGGCTGCTTCCAACGCATCTACCACAGCAATAACATCTCCGTCTATTATCTTAGCTACAGTAAAAGCCAGTCCCACATCTTCTTTTACTCCTGTAACACCTTCGACTGGCTTCTGTATCCTTTTGTTTATATCTCTTACAAATCCGATTCCAAAATTAAATTGATATACCGTTCCATTTATTGTTAATTCAAACATATAATAAATCCTCCTGAATAACCCGGAAATGCCTTTGCAAGACATCTCCGGATAAATAAACATTAAGTACAAAACTTCTTATCTTTATGCTCCCGTTTTGTGTGTATCTGCGAATACATAGTTTGCAATTTCCTGCTGCTGTTCACTTACGGTAGCGTACCCATCTACTCCGTTCCCATTAACGCCAAATGTTAATGACACTTCAACGTGTTCTTCCGCATTGGATACAACTTCAAATTCTGTAAGATATCCTTGGAAATACTTTGCCTTAAACTTTCCTTCATCACTTTCAGTTCCCTTTTCCATAAGGTTTACTTCCCAGATTTCAACTGTTTCATCATTATCCAGCGCTTTCTCTAATTTATCGATCAGTGTATCACCCTTTGCAAGAATACTTGTAGCAGTAAGTTCTGCTTCTGCTATCCCCGGAGTTCTGACAGGACCATCTTTTGTAGCTGTGGATTCAGCCTCCTTACTTTTCGTTCTTCCGTTTTCTGTTGTAAACGCCAAAGCTGCCCCATCTGCTGTAGCCGCCTCGCTTAATAATCTGTAGAGATACACTATCTTTTTACCCTGTATAGCTTCCATAAAAATTCCTCCTAACTAAATCTAAACTCTAAATCCAACACACCATGTAAAATTGTCTGTTCTTTTATATCCTGCGCCAGTACCCTCTGCTCTGTGCTTCTTAAATACCAGCTTAGATCTCCAGTATTTTTAATATTGACCGCTGTATTCTTTATACCTATCAATATTTCAGATACAGACTGTCTCTCACTGAAATTATCATGCCACACATGAATTGTCTGATATACCGTTCCAAATATCGAAGACTTATTTACGCCATCTACCTGGCGGCTATCTGCCATATGTACAAATGGATATGAAATATCATCGGACGGAAAAGCTCCGTCATATACTTTATACCCCTTTTCTTTTAATTTCGTGAACAGTTCTTTAAAAAGCTCATTCTGTGGATCCATCCATATCACCTTCCTAACTGCTAAATCAGAAAAATTATTAACTTTGAATCTTTGCATTTTGAATATCAGCATTTTATTCAGAAGATATTTTACTTGCAAAATCATTCCCATTCCGACAATTCACTCTGCTTTTTCAGCTCATTTAACTTGTCTCAAAGTTTTCACCTCTGCGTAAAGTCCCTTTTTCTTTTGTTCTGATGGTCTGATCTTTGCTTGCGATAATATCACTTCCGGCTGATTCCCATTTCCTGCGCGCATTCGTGACTGCAGTTTTTACAGCCTTTTGAATTCTCCTGTCAAATTCTGACTGATTACCTTCAAGTCTTAAGAAATCATCAAATGATAAAGATCCATTTCTCATTCTGTTGTTGACGCTTCCGTTTTCGTTCCCAATATGGTCACCGTCCCCGTCTTCCTCAACAAATAACTGAATTAAAATTTTCCTTTTTCTCTCTTCTTTCATTTACATCCTTTCTGTCCCGGCCCGTTCATCGCCCGTTCCGTTACGTAGTTTATAGTCTTTTCGGACTGACTTGCCAGGCATACTGTACATAATCCGGATTTTTGAAAACAATGCCTGCAATCAAAAAACTCCCTATTGGGAGTTTTTCAATATATACTTTAATTATAGGAAATGCATATATGACCTTACCTATCTTTCCGTGATATCATTATATAACATCTATTTTGTTTTTTGTGTTTCACTTTGGGAATCCCAAAATCTTTTTAACTTAGCAGCTATACCTCCCCTTGTGTATCCCAGTTCATCTGCAATCTGTTCCTGAGTCCTTCCATTCCGGTACTGCATAATTAAAATATCACGTATCTGCGGATCTTCGATTGTTTTGAGCCACTCATCCATCTGGCTTACTTCCTTTTTGATAAGCAGAAGACGTCTTTCTATCTTTGTTTTCAGACTGTAATTGGGATGTCTTTCATACCCCGTTATACTAAGCCTTCTCGGATATCCTGTTCTGTAATCCTTAACTGAATCTGTAACAATATCTCCCGTTATGTATGGTGCAGCTTTCAATTCTTCCTGTAAATGTTCTGCTTCTTTTATCAATGCTCTTAATCTCTTAAGACGTACTTTTGTCATCGCTTCTATCTTCCTTTCCTTATTAATTTTCTGATATATAATTATATTTTTAGCTGTTTCGCCAAACGTTTCAATTCTCTCTCCAGAGCCTTCGGTGATTTTAAGATTATACTCAATATAAATTTTTTATACTCATATTCATATATCCGTTCTCTTATACTTTTCATTTCCAACTCCTTAATGTCCGTATCCTGTCCTTAATCAGCGTACGGGCACCCTATATACTTCAGTTTATATATTATCTGATACATCCGAACGTCCGAACACTTTCTGTACATATTCTGATAAAACATATTCCTTCCTATTATATTTGTAACGCCTGTATTATCTGATCTCCTTTATTCAGATCGGACGGCTCAATATCCTTTAAAAGTCTTTGAGTTACAATCAATCTATCAATATCACACTGTCCGAACCGTCAGCACATGATCCATTCATCTTCATGCATCTAATAAAATCCCCGTGATATTTCTCCTTCAGTTTTTAATATGACACATTGACATTTTACCCCATTCATTCTTATTCTTTTCGTATATCCTCTTCCTTCTGTTTCTATTCTCCCGTTTCGTTTTAGCCATGAAAGAAACGATGATGGATTATATCCATTTTCAATACAGGCTTTATTAAATACATCTCTTATTACAGCCACCTTATCAAAATTAATCTTTCCCCAGATTTCTGAAATATCGTCTTTTCCACTGAACTTTTTGCTGTTCTGTGCAATCCAGTCCATCATCCATTCCAAAGCTCTGATATTAGAAGAAACTTCACTGTGAGTAGATAAAAACTTCGTTATTTCATCCAACGTAAGACCATTGCCATCTTTGAATATAAACAAATCAGTAAGCGCATCTGCCGTCAAAATCAAGCTGGCGGCAAGAACTTGTTTTTCCGTTATATCTTTTCCTGACAGTTTTTCAAAAAAATTTTTTTGTGTATACTTTGCCAGCTTCATGACTTCTTTATCCATAAGTTTTTCAACAAATATTTTCCCGGCATATCCATAATTATCCTGGATAAACTCTGCTACATACCTGGCATCTTTAAAAAAATTAGTTCCCTCTGTATTTATCTCGATTATTCTGTTTACTGCTCCGGCCCCTGAATGAGAAGAAGTTATCGGGGACTCTCCATTAGTAATTATACAGTTCTTCCACGTATAGTTTTTTTGAAGACCTCCTGTCCTTGCACCTCTTACCCTTCCCACTCCCTCACACAATCTGTAAACAATTTTGTCAAAATCTTTTCTATCTTTCTGAATTTGTAATTCATCCAGTATTAATGGCATTGAATTTACGAAGCCGGCTGAAACCTCTTGTCCCACATCTGTACTATCGAATGTATGTATATACTCCCCGATGGCAGGATTAGCCCAGACTGATGCCGCCAGCATCAACGCTACTGTCTTCCCATTCCCTGATCCGTTCCAGAGATGAAGAAAAAAAGGAAGACAGTTGCATGGCTTCACCAATACCGAGGCAAATGATGCTGCCAGTACAATCTTAATAGGCACATTATCTTCTTTTCTTATTTCCCTTACAAAATTTATCCATCTGTCAGCATCTCCACTCTGAGTCACAGAGTCATAAAAACTCTGGAAAGTTGTATTCCCGTCAAATATAAGATCATCCACATATGGAGAAAACTTATCGGAACTAATCCACCCAAGCCGAGATACAGAACTGTATTCGGGAATATTTTCATAATTAAGATTTTCCACATCATGTATATACTGCACAAGATGTTTGGCTGTCTCTGAGGTTACTGCCACTCCGTAATCAGCTATTCCTATAATAGCTGATGAAGAGGCCAGCTGTTTTCTTTCAGATACAATACTGCGCCACCGGCTCCCTCTCCGGTAAGCAATTTTCAACTTCTCGATACCTGTATCAATATTTATCAGTCTTTCTACAGGAAGAATTGGATGTACACATGCTGTTATCTCCGACCCTAAAGGCCCTTCTCTGGTTATTCCCAAATCATCAGCTTGCCATATACCTGTGACTAAGTTCAGCGGCTGGCCTTCGAAATCCGTCACATTATCCACATACAAGCTTGTCTGAGCCAGCTTCATCTTCTTGCAATAACCTTTAAACAGTGTCTTAAAATTTCTCACCCCAAAGTCTTTTGCTATATGACACATCTTTTCTATCTGTATCTCCAATTCAAAAGGATCATCTATATATTTATAGACTTTCTCAAAAGGTGCTCCCCCGCTAAGAAAGTCTTCTTTCGTATATTCCTCTACGTTCTTATGGCTATTTCCCACGCTCTTGCCTCCTCTCCTGAAAAATCCTCGAGCAGCATATCAAGCTTTTCTACGATCTCTCTAAGCCAAATCTCACCTGCCATCAGCCTCCCATAAAGGACAGATCTCACTTCACAAATAGTAGAATACTCACTGCAAATACTCTTTTTCCATTTTATTTCTGCTTTTACTATGCACAGGTTCTCTACATGCTGCTTATGCTGCCTGTATGTCGGCCTTCTTTTCATTATTCTTAAATGAAAATCATTATCAAGCTTTGTAAGAGCCTCTGTGAACCTGATTTTGTGATACCGCATCATAAAATCTATTACATCTCCATATTCCCCACATCCGAAACACTTATAATGTTCATTTTTCACAGACATACTTGCTGTTTTTTCATGATGAAATGGGCATTTAGCAAATCCATATCTATTAAACCTGATCCCGTAAAACTCCATAACATCCCTTACCTTGACCGCTTCCCGTATTCTTTGAATATTCTCCTTATCTATCATTTTCCTCTCTTAAAGGCACTGCAATACACGCAACTATCGGCAGCAGCCACTCGGTTCCAACTGCGAATTCTCCCCGCTGTATATACTCAATTAAAATTACTGACGTACAAATAATAATGATAATCACTGCCGCTGCCCTGACTGTCATGACTTGTCCTCCTTTTATATATCCGGAAATCTATCCCGGAAACCCTTTTACTCCTTTCACGAGATCTAAAGCCGCTTTTTTAAACCTCCTCGTGCGATACTCTCTTTCCTTCTCTGTCAGCTCAGGTCTTTGTATTTTTACATAAGCATTCGAGTATTTCACTTCTTTCACATTCTTTTTAAACATCTCATCACCTCTTTAAAATTTATATAAGATGTAATTTTGTCCTATTCTTATAGAATCTCAGATATTCTGTTCTTCTATCTGTTCAAAAAGATAATCGAGAGAATATTCCGGAAAAAATGTCCTCTTTATTTCTAACATCTCCTTTCTGTTGAATTCAGTCCTACAGGAAATTTTATTTGATATAGATTTTTCATCTCTGTTTATTACTCCAGCGAGATCTCTGTATAAAATATCCTTCCTGGCCATTTCTGCTATAAGATTCTTTAACATTGCTTAACTCCTTTCTACCTTACAAGGTAATTCTTTCCCACACTATACTACTATGCAGGGTATTAGTCAATATTTTTTTACCTTTTATCGTAGTATTTTTTTATATAAGGTAAAATTATTACTTTACAAGGGAATAAATTTACGTTAAAATTACTTTAAAACAATAGAAAGGAGTTCTGAGGATGAGTTTTCTCACAAAATTAGATAAGCTGATGAAAGACAAGAATATAAACAAAAGTCAGCTGTCCAAAGATTCAGGTGTTCCTTACACTACCATAGATGGATTCTATAAAAAGGGAACTGAAAACATAAAACTTTCAACCTTAAAAAAGCTCTCATCATATTTCGGTTGCTCACTGGACTATCTGGCAGATGACGATATTCCAGAAAACAGTATATCTGTCCATACTATTGCTGCCCATCACGACAAAGAAGACTGGACAGATGAGGAACTCAATGAAATAGAAGAATTTAAAAAATTTGTTTTATCGAAAAGGAACAGATAATTGTTATTATGTGAGGTGACATCATGACAAAACATGAACAGCTCATGGCAGAATATGATAACCTGTATATAGAAGAGCGGCCAATGAAAAATGACGGTTTATATGCCGACGGCTGTATATGGATAAATAAAAATATGCCGTCAGTCAAAAGGTATTCCATACTTGCAGAAGAAATAGGACACTACGAAACAAGCAGCGGAGACATACTTGACCAAAACAACATCAGCAATCGAAAGCAGGAACTGCTCGCCAGAAAATGGGCATATGAAAAAATAGTTCCTATAGAATACATACATTTTGCTATTTCCGACGGTCATACAGAAATATGGGATATGGCCGATTATCTGGATATTGACGAGGAATTTTTGAGAGATGCATTAAAATATTATAGAATTTTAGATGTCTAAAAATATCAATCTGACGTAAAGTATACCTTTGAAGCTTTTTCCCTTGACAGCATTTCTTTTGCAAGAAGGATTGGCGCAGCCTAAAAGCATTTTATTTTGTAAAGCTGAAAGATGATACAAATCTAATATTATTCAGACCCGGTTTTATCAAATTCCGGGTATTTTTATACCCATTTTTAAATATTTTATATGGGAGGGATGTATTATATGTTCCGTGAAATGATACAGTTTTCTAACAATGAAGTAATTGAATACTTAAGAAAATCCCGTTCTGACGATCCTCTTATGTCCGTCGGGGAAGTCCTTGAGAAACATGAAAAACTCCTCATGGAATACTCTGAAAGAAATCTCGGAGGGAAAATTCCCGAAAAAAATATCTATCGTGAAATCGCTTCTTCCGAAACCATAGACGGCAGACCGGAAATGCTTAAACTCTTAAAAGAAATAGAGTCGCCTCAGATAAAAGCTGTTCTTGTTGTGGAGGTTCAAAGGCTGTCCCGTGGGGACCTTGAAGATGCCGGCCGCCTTATAAAGCTGCTTCGTTATACAGGAACCTTTGTCCTTACTCCATATAAGGTATATGATCTTACCGATGATTATGACCGTGATGCATTTGAACGCGAACTTAAGCGGGGAAATGAATATCTGGAATATTTTAAAAAGATACAATCCAGAGGCAGGCTTCTTTCAGTGCAGGAAGGCAACTATCTGGGGTCAGTTCCGCCTTACGGCTATAACAAGATCTTTATAACGGAAGGAAAAAAGAAATGTCCTACTCTTGAAGAGAAGAAAAGCGAAGCCGATATCGTACGCATGATATTTCGACTCTACGCCGATGAGAACATGAGTAGAGACAGCATATGCAGATATTTAGACGACCTGAAGATAAAGCCGCCCAAAGGAGATTACTGGTCTTCTGCTACACTAAAGGATATGCTTTCCAATGTACACTACATAGGCAAAGTAAAATGGAATTGGCGAAAAGTAGAGAGAATCGTCTCAGATCAGGAAGTTATCAAGACCAGACCAAAGTCAAAAAATCATTTAGTATTCGAAGGAAAACATAAAGGAATCGTATCAACCAGCTTATTCATGAAGGCTCAGGAAAGAACCGGAAAAGTCCACAGGGCGAAAGCCAATACAAAAGTCAGAAATCCCCTTGCGGGACTTCTCTACTGTAAATGCGGAAGATCCATGTCTTTTCGTACATATAAAAATACCGACGGCACTCTCAGATCGGAGCCTCGCCTTTTATGCGACGGCCAGATCCACTGTAATACAGGGTCCGTCAAATACGATGAAATGATGGAACGTATCTGTGACGTTCTGACAAGCTGTATCAGCGAGTTTGAGATACTTATTGAAAAAGACTCCGGCGAAAACATAATACTTCATGAAAAGCTTGTAAAAGAGCTTGCGGTTAAGCTGAAAGAACTCGAAGATAAAGAAGTCAGGCAGTGGGAAATGTATACCGAAAGAGCCATGCCCAAGTCAGTATTCGACAGACTGAATGAAAAACTTCTGAAAGAAAAAAACGAAACACGAAAATCACTGCGAAAGGCTTACGACACTATGCCTAAAAAAGAAAACTATCAGGAGAAAATAATAAAATTCTCAGATTCGCTTGCCGCACTTAAAAATCCGGAGGTATCAGCAGAGCTGAAAAACAACTATCTGAAAAGCATAATCGAACGGATAGACTACACGAGAGAATCACCCGTGAGGATCACTAAAAAGAACTGCCTAAGCTATGGAATAGACCCCAAAGACTTAAAGTCGGGAGGTAACTGGTATTCCCCTCCCTTTCATATAGATATAAAACTGCGTCTGTAATCATTTCCATCACAGATGAGCCAGTTCTTCAGTTCCCACATCAGTCAGTGTAGCTTTTGCCTCATTATAAGGCATAGAATACCGCTGCGACAGATAGCGCTGCGATGCAGCAAGTTCTCCGTCAGGACCTCCCACCTGGCTTATGATAAATTTAGCCATGGCAGGGTTTGGATTCTTTATATTAACCGGATACTCCAGTCTTTTCTCATACGTCCACATAAACTATTCCTCTCCTTCCCACGGCCACGGCCCGTCAAGCCATGACCAGCCATTCCCTGCAGTATCAATGCCATCATAACTCAAAGGACCATACCTGTCCTCATACTCTTTTCTGACTCTGAGATATTCCATTCGTACCCGAGCATACATAGCCAGCGCATTCTGACAGTCCGGCTGATTATCAAGATACAGTGCAAGCTCAATCATTGCAAAATTAAACTGCTGTATCTGTCTCAGCAAATCATTTTTGGAAGTCATCTGCGATCACCCCCACTGAAAGAAAGATCAAGACTCGGAAAAATAGTTCCCCGTCTTAGACCATTAGTCAAATCATAAAGATTTTCCCATGGCTGCATAGGTGTATAAGTCATTCCCACAGGAAATCTATTGTAATCCCATCCGTTTTCTCCGCAGCCTCCGGGCTGACGCCCAGAATCTTCGCAATATAATGAACATCTTTCATTAGATGTGTTGTTACAATTCAAAACAAAAATCTCCTTTCACATTAGTATCTTTTATAATATGACAAGAAATTTATTTCGTGCATCTGCCTGTTACTTTAAAATACTAAAGAGTATAATCCCTCCCTTTTCTTCAAAACCGGTATCCCAAAGCTCTCTGAGAGACAGCCAGTAACTTTTTCCGTAAGTAGCCGCCTTTATATAAAACCCATCTTCACGTATCTCATAACCTATAACAAGAAACCAGTGCCATTCAAAAAAATCAAACTTTTTATTATAGTGCTTAAGCATTAGATACGGCACCGGAATTCCGACATCTATCTTTTCTTTTATAGCTTCTTCTGCTGTTTCATAAAGTTCACTTCCCTCTATCCCGGAAACAGTAATGGTATCTTCTCCTATATCTTCAAGATAAATCTTTACTCCTTGTATATATGTATCAATATCTTTTATTCCTGATTGTCTGGGCTGAAGATAAGGTCTCACAGACATACCGAATTTTCTATATTGATGTTTCGTCATAGAATCCCCTTTATAAGGGCAAAGATGTGGTTTCTCTTTATAAAGAGAAAAGTATATCAAAGCATCGCACGTAGTCAGTGCCGCACACCCACCTACATGCATCCACGGATCCATCATCCATCTTTGATTTCCACCGTATGATTTCCCTATATTAAAATATTGCAGTTCCTTCTTTTCACTCATTCTTCATCCCTCTTTAAATTCATATATTCTTATCTTATCAACTACAGCAAATATAATAACAGCTCCTGCTACAGTTATGGCAGAACTTATAAGGAGAAGCGATTCTACCGATGATACATCAAGTATCCTTCCTCCCAATATACATCCAAGCACATTTCCGGCAGTTATGGCTGTTGTAAATACAGCCTGCCCTCTAACTGCTTCTTCTTTTGACATTATATTATCTATAAAACCCACCATGGCAGGAAACATTAGTCCATATCCAAGTATTTGGTTTATCTGAGCAATATATATCAATATCATTGAATCTGCTATATACATCATAATTATCTTCACTGAAAAAAATACAGCAGACAGCTTCAAAAGGAAAGTATAAGAAAAAAAACCTCTTATCCTGTCAAAAAATAACATAGCAGGCATTTCAAGCATAGCCATAACAAAAATAATTATTCCAAGCTGTTTAGTATCTCCTCCTATATTTTCTAAAATTTGTATGGTAAAATTTTCTAATATAACATTTCCAAAAAATAAAGCAACTACACCGGCGCTCAAAATGACAAATCTAATATTGCCAGTCATAAATTCTTTGAAATCTATGGTTCTATCAGAGATATTTACTTCATCTTTAATATTTGTATGCTTATTCCAAACATTATTTTCATTACATACCTTTTTATAACAGCGATCAGTCATTATAACGAAGCCTTCCATCAAAAACAGTATCACAAGTCCGGAGAAAGGTATCACATCCACTCCGAAACCAGTGACAAAGTATCCCATGACAAGCCCCAAAACTGCGGCGCTTAAAGAGCCCATACTTCTGCCTATCCCAAAGCTTATATGATATCCGCTTTCTTCCAATGTGAAACTTACAGAATTAATAAAAGGATGCAGCGCCGTATGAAAGACTATAAGAGCTGTATAAAATATTGTAAGCATCAAAGATCTGTGTCCGATCACCAATACTGATAAAGTCAGAATAAATAAAAAAGCAACAAGTATCTTTATCACCAATATGTTATTCAGACGTCTCGATTTATCAGTGGCATCAGCAAGAACACTTTGAAAAAATACAGCTATAATATTGCCGGCCGCAATGACAACTCCTATAGAAGTATTGGAATATCCTTTGCCTAACATATACACTGATACGAAAAGACCTGCCACAACATAAAAAGCCCAGTACATACCTTGTATTAAAGCGTAATCCAAATTCAGCAACACTTTTCTGCTCATATTCCATCTTCCTCCGAAGTCATTATAATATACTAAATATACCATTTCTTTACAAATACCACAATCAAAAAAGGAGTGATCGCACCGTAAGACGATGCGATCTTCTCCTTTTATTATATCATATATTCAAAGTTAACTAATTAAAGAGGCTTAACTTCAGTCTCAAGAGTGATGTCCAGTTTAGCAGCATATGCAAGATACTTGTCGCATTCTTCATATGTCAGCATATCTGATGAAAGAAGTCCTGTCTGATCATAATCATCATTTACAAACATCTTTGTGAATAATGATCCGCACTGTCCTGTCAGATACTGTTCTCCTGTAATACCTGCTCTCTTAAAGCTTTCCTCACATCCGGGCGCATAAAGGTATGTCTCTACCATTACCTTCTTGCCGTCCTTTGTTCCTGTCGCTTCTACTACGAATGCTCCTTCGTCCTTTACAAGGCCTTCATCTAAGATTTCCTTGATCTCATCATGATACTTTGGTGCAGGCGGCAGATGTGATACGATTACATCAAATGGGATGAATGTGTGTCCCTTATATGTCTCCTCTTCTCTGTTTAAAAGGCCTGCTCTGTAAAGCGGTGTTGAAAATTCGATTCCTACTCCGCCGTACTTGAAGTTGATGTTCTTTGCTCCCTTAAAATGAGTATCCTTGTTCAGTCCCATGTATACTGTCTCGTCATGGGCATGCTCTACAAGTGTTACTTCCTTTGCGCATCCCTTAAAGTGTCTTGTTACCGGCAGTGAATGCGGTTCTGTTTCCACAAGTACTCCGTCCTTAAGTGCAAATGTAGGGTCTGTCATGTCGGATAATGCTGTGAACGGTGACCACCAGAAAGGTAAGAATCTCTTAGCCTCTACTCCTTCATATACCATCATAAGGATATCATCACAAGTATCAAGATATCTCATTGAGCTCTTTGTTGCCACGCACATCATTCCGGGTGCTGATCCTGTACCTATAATAGCCAGTTTTCCGATCTCTGCGAATTTCTTGCCATAATCATTGTACATGATCTCTACGCATGTAGGCCACCATGGATCCAGTACGTCTGTAGCCGCAAAGTCCTGATAGTTTGCCTTTACTGCCAGCGCCGCATCAAGTACTTTTGGTGCGAATCTGATTGGCAGTGCGTTTACGATAAGGTCTACGCCTTCTGCTGCCTTCTTGATGCTTTCAACATCATCTGCATCTACGTAAGCTCCTTCTGCTTTCTTTAAGATCTTTACAAGCTCATCTACTGCTTTGTGATCGGCATCTGCACAGATGATCTTTTCAACATTTGCTTCTTCATCCATTCTCTGTGCTACTGTTGAACCCTGCGCGCCTGTTCCTAATACCAGTATTTTCTTACCCATTTTTGCTTTCTCCTTTTCTTTTTTCAGTTCATTGATTATGATTATTACCAACTTACAATGACTTCTCTATTAATAACAATACCACACTTATTATATCTAATGCAAGTCTTCCCTCCTTAATGGAAGACTGTACATCAGAAGCCCCTTAATGCCTTGATTTTATGCAATCAGAGGAGATTTTTCAATAACACTATAGTGTTATCTGCAGATTTGCAGCAATCTTATTTCTTTTTCTGCACAAAAAAATTATAATAATCATATTGCTGAAAAGCGCGCAACGCTTTTCAGCAATATAGTATTAAAATACAGCAATATAATAATATATGCACGATGTATAATTTATACTTGTAGAAAGGAGTGAAATTGTGGATGACAGTACGACATCACAAGATCTTAATTTAAAACAAAAACTAAAATCAGAAAAAAAAATTCTCAGATTATCTTTCATAGGCAGTACTCTCTTTCTCTTATCGGAATGCGCTGCCGCTTTCTTCACACATTCTCAAGCAGTCCTCATGGACTGCGTATACGATCTGGTGGATCTGGCCATGCTTGGGCCGTTCATGATACTTGTCCCCAAGCTATATAAACCTGTAACTGAAAAATGGCCATATGGTTTTGCTCAGATGGAATCTCTTTTTATAATAATAAAATGCGGAATTCTGTTTTTTCTCGATATACAGCTTCTCATTGACAGTGCTAAACTTATTTTGGACGGAGGTCATATTGTAAACGCAGGCGCTATAGCTGCATTCGAATTGTTCATATCAGTATCATGTATAGCCATGTATTTCATATTAAGGCATATGAACAGACATTTCTCATCACCTACGGTAAGCGCCGAGCTATATATATGGAAACTGGATGCTTACAGTACAGGCGGAGTAGGCCTGGCCTTCCTAATACAACTTCTTCTTCAGATAACACCTTTATCATGGATAGTCCCATATATCGATCCGGCCATAGCCATCATAATGGCTCTTCTTCTGGCAAAAGAACCTATAACTATGATATGGGATGCATTAAAAAGCCTTGTATTGATTGCGCCGGAAAAGGAAGTTGTCAGTGATATACGAACTGCCGCCAATGAAACTCTTGAAAGCTTTGACTTATATATTGATTTCCTTGATGTAGTAAAAACAGGAAGAAAGGTATGGGTAGATATATATATCACACAAAAGGATGATCTTATAAGCATAAATGCGCTTAAGCAGGCTCATAACGAAATAATCGAAAAACTGAAACCTCAATATCATGATATATTTGTCGAACTTATCCCCGAAATCGATCCTGATACGACACCCGCTTAAACATTATCATGTATAAAAAATAACGCAGCATTTTAAACTGCGTTATTTCTATATTTATTTTTCTTCACTGATCATCGAAGACTTTGCCCTTTACAAGAGAATCTGCCATTCGTTTGTTTCCCAGAGCCCATATGAGATCTCTCGGCTGTATTATCGTTTCCACATCAGGACTTATTATAGTCAGATTCCCTCTTTCTATACCTATTATTGTTCCTCTGTATTTCTCACGGATCCTTGAATGTTTTATAGATTTTTTACTGAATTCAGAACCCGGTTCAACATTTATAGGACAACAGATCAATTGTTCTTCAGGTGTGATACCATAGAAAGTTTGTCTGTATATATAATCTTTCAGGATTATATCGTCCTTATCGGTGTACTCGATACACTCATCCTTCTCCAAAAGTATAGTACATGCATCAATCTCGGCTTCTGTGCCCATCATATGAAGTATATCTCCCTCCATTACAGGTTCTGAAGATGTAGGGAGATTTATGTATTTATCCCCTCTTATGATCTTGATTATGGTTACTCTGAAAGCTCTGCTCTTTGTAAAATCATGAATAGTTTTATTTTCCACCGTATCTGTAACTTGGAATTCAGCTACTAACAATTCTTCATTAAGCCAGTGATACTCTCCTCTTATACCTCTTTCCCTTTTTTGTTTGGCCAAAGCTCTTTCTGAAAAGTTTTCAGTAAAACGCATTTCCATATTAATAGTCATTCCCTTTATATATTCAGATCTTACTATCAATATAATGCAGGCCAATGCGATGATCAAAAGTATTATAAACGGTATATGATATATTTTTCTGAGAACCATAGCCACAAATCCTGCCGCAATCAGTATTCTCACAGCCTTTAGAGTTAAAAGCGGAAGACGATTCGATCTCTGTTTCAACCATAACTTTGTAAACAGAGCATCATCAGCTCCATTCATAAGACTTACGAAAGGTACCATAGCTGCGCATATTACAACTGCTGTTACAAGATCAGCAAATATATCTGAAGAAATATACTGCAAAGCGATGGGCCTCAGCTGCTGTATGCCGAGCCAGTAAATTATATACATCACTACAGAACAGATCAGTGTTCTTGACAACACTTTCTTTATATAGGAAAACCAGTCCTTATCCTTATCCTTATTGCTTCTGTTTTCGGAAGTATTTTTCTTTATAAACACCCATAGGCCGTCAGGCAGTTTTTCATCCAAAAATTTATACACTTTTTCTGAGTTCTTTATGAACAGCGGCGTAGTAAACGTCGTTATTACGGATACACATACAACAACAGGATATAGAAAATCACTTATTACTCCTAAACTTGTTCCCAAAGTTGCGATAATGAAAGAAAACTCACCTATCTGAACCATACTGAATCCGCCTCTTATAGCTGTGTTGAGAGACTGTCCGGAAAGCAGTATGCCTATGGTTGCAAATACCATCTGTCCTAAAATAGTCACTATAGTAATTATGAGAATAGGAACTATATATTCCATAAGCAGATCCGGTTCAATCATCATTCCCACAGAAACAAAAAATATAGCGCCGAAAAGATCCTTTATGGGATTTATAAGTCTTTCTATATATCCAGCCTTGACTGTTCCTGCCAATATAGAACCAGCGACAAATGCTCCCAGAGCTTCTGAGAATCCTATAAAATTAGCTATGACCACCATACCCAGACAAATAGCTATGGATATTATAAGCATCATCTCATCATTCATCAGCCCTGAGATCTTTTTCAAAAGACTTGGTATCAGATATATACCTAAAAGCAGCCATATCACCAGATACATGAGAAGCATACCGATCTCCTGAAACATGGCAGCACCTGACACGCTCTGACTGACGGATATAGTGGAAAGTATTATCATCATAAATATCCCGACGATATCTTCTATCACCAGGGTACTTAAAACAAGCTGTGCAAACTTTTCATTTTTTAAATTATACTCTTCGTAAGCCTTTAGAATTATCATCGTAGAAGACATAGAAAGCATACTGCCTAAGAAAATACAGTCCATTTTGTCCCAGCCGAGAAGACTTCCCACACCGGTGCCTATTAAAATCATGGCCGTCATAACGGTCAATGCGACTATAAAAGCACTTCCGCCCACCGTTGCTAATTTTTTAAAGCTGAACTCAAGACCAAGTCCAAACATCAGAAATACTACACCTATATTAGCCCATACGTGTATGTCTGCAGATTCCACAACCGTAGGCATATATGAAAAATTAGGGCTTATCAGAAAACCCGCAACTATATACCCGAGTACTACGGGCAGCTTTATCTTCTTAAATATAAGAGTGACAACTCCCGCAGCAATAAGAATCAATGCTAAATCAGAAATCAAATAATCAAGATGCAATAAAGTTCTCCTTTCTGTTTATCTAAGTAATATCTTCTTCCTCCTTTTCAAATATGACAAAAAATGTCGTTCCCTTCCCCATCTGACTTTCAACTTTAAGTGATGCTCCGAAAAGAACAGCAATATGCTTTACTATGGACAGCCCCAGCCCGGTACCTCCGGCTTTTTTTGATCTCGACTTATCAACTCTGTAGAATCTTTCAAAAAGTCTTTCGTGATGTTCTTTCGATATGCCTATTCCTTCGTCCTTAACGCTTACAACCTTTTTCTCTCCGTCAAAAAAAGCGTTTACCCAGATATATTTTCCGTCATCTGAATATTTTATAGCATTTTCTATAAGGTTCATCATCATCTGTCGAAATCTGTCAACCGAACCGGTAATATCCATCATCTCATCCAGATCTGTCAGTATCGTTATATTTTTATGAGCTGCTATAGGTTTCAATGTTTCTACTGTACTTTCCACAGCAGTTTTTACATTAAACTCATCACAGCCTACGATTTTCTTATTCTCTATGTCAGACAGTACCAAAAGATCCTGTATAAGTCGTTTAAGTCTGGACGTTTCTATAGCTATTATATCTATGAATTTCGTACGTATCTCAGGATCATCAGCTGCTCCTGCCTGCAAAGTTTCTATGAATCCTGAAATGGAAGTAAGCGGTGTCTTAAGCTCATGACTCACATTAGCCACAAACTCTTTCCTTATAGCCTCGGACTTATTACTCTCCTCCACTGATTTTTCCATCTCGGATAACTTATCGGAATAAGGTTTTATTATGCAAAAATAGCCTTGGATACCTATCAAGGCCATAATTACTATATATATGATCGCAATAAATTTAACACCATTTCCGGTCAGTTCTAAAACATTGTCTGCCTGCTGGCTGCCAAATCCCGGTACAAAATAAAGTTTCCAAATAAGAAATACAGCCAATAAGTTTACTGCAGCAGCTTCTGCTATCAAAGCAATGTATTTGTTTTTCATCTGACTTTATAACCTTTTCCTCTAATGGTTTCTATATATTGCTCTTCATTTTCTCCATCTGAAAGTTTTTGTCTCAGATGTCTTATATGGACATCCACAGTCCTGGTTTCCCCTGCATAATCTATCCCCCAGACATTATTCAAAAGCTGATCTCTGGTAAACACATGACCTCTGTTTTCCACCAGATATCTGAGAAGCTCAAACTCCTTTAGCGTAAGATCTATATGCCTTTCTCCTACTTTTACTTCATGACATTCCACATTCATACACAAATCGCCGACAGAAACAACAGTATCACTGCTCATATTGGTATCCGCTGTTACCTCATATCTTCTGAGGACAGCCTTTATCCTTGCCATAAGTTCACGTATACCAAAAGGTTTTGAAATATAATCATCAGCTCCGAACTCCAGTCCCAAAACTTTATCGACTTCTTCCGTCTTGGCAGTTATCATGATAATAGGCGTATTATTGCCTTCTTCCCTAAGCTCTCTACATATATCATATCCTGTCTTTCCGGGAAGCATTATATCCAGTAATATAAGATCAGGTTTTTCTCTGTGGACCATGGTTATACCCATTATACCATCTTCCGCAGCAATTCCGTCATATCCGTTAGTCTTTAAATTATAAAGTATAAGCTCCCTTATATTAGGCTCATCCTCTATAATAAGTATCTTTTTCATATTCGTATATCTCCTTGATGTACTCCGGAAGTCCACTATCTGATATTATTGTACCACGGTTTTTAAATTTACTCAACTTTATGATTCTCAATAACAGCATCTGCTATATTATTACAGTAATCGCCTATTTTCTCTATGTCATGTATAACATCAGTATATATAACTGTAAATTCCGGCGAACACTTTTTCTGTGTAAGTCTTTCCATGTGATGGGCTCTGAGTTCCTTCTCTCTTGTGTCCATCTCTGTTTCCATGATTCTCACACCTTTTGCTCTCTCCAAATCATCATTTTCAAGAGAAGATATGCTGTCTTCAGCCATTTTCTTGGCAAGATCAAAACAACTGTATATTTCAGAATATGCCTCTTCAGAAAATTCATACGAATTTTTTATTTTAGCATCTGCAAACTCTGCTATATTCTTACAATGATCACCTACATGCTCTATATCCGCAGCCACATGCATGAGCCCTGATATTTCAGCTCCCTGCTCTTCAGTCGTCTTTTCTCTGGAAACCATCGCTGAAAGATAATTTAATATTTTCCCCTGCAATTCATCTACTGTATCTTCTGTTTCCATAACCTTCTTTACAGCATCACTGTCATTGCCTATAAAGGCTTTCTGAGCAGAAACAATCATATCAAACGACATCCTCCCCAGTCTCACCAGTTCTTTTGTAGCAAGATGTATCGCCGCAAAAGGCTGTTCCAGCACATTGTAGTCAAGATAAACGGGATCTGCCGGCAGTTTGTCCAGTTCTTTTCCCGGTATTATTTTTGTGACCACTTTCACAAGAACTCCTATAAGAGGGATAAACCAGATAGTATTAAACAAATTAAATCCGAGATGCGCATTTGCTATCTGTCTTGAGATAACATCAACCTCTGCACCTTGTGGAGATATATACTGAATAAATTTAGCATAGTAAGGAATAAACCAGACAAACAACAATGTTCCTGTAAGATTGAATATAACGTGAGCCGCCGCTGTTCTTTTTGCCGTTACTGACGCTCCTATTGATGCCAGCACTGCTGTTATCGTGGTACCTATATTATCTCCAAACAATATAGGAAGAGCACCCTGAAGCCCTATTATACTGGTGATACCGTCAGGGCCTGCAGTTGAAGCAAGATTCTGAAGTACTGCTATTGTAGCAGAACTGCTCTGTACTATCACAGTCATACAGGTTCCCAGTAAAACCCCCAGCACAGGTATATCCTGCACCTGCATCATAAGATCTACAAAAACCTGTGAACTTGCCAGCGGCTCCATGGTATCTCCCATAATATTTATACCGACAAACAGCACGCCAAAGCCAAATGTAGTCTGGCCTATATAAGAAATAAATTCTTTCTTCTTCATAAAGAAATACAATATAAATCCTACCGCCACGAAAGCCCATGCGTAATCGCCTATATTAAAAGCTATGAGCTGCGCTGTTATCGTCGTTCCTATATTTGCGCCCAGTATTATACTGATAGCCTGAGGAAGCTTCATAAGTCCCGCACTCACAAATCCGATCACCATAACTGTGGTAGCGCTGCTGCTCTGGAGTACAGCTGTTACAAGAGCTCCCGCTACAACTCCCAGTACGGGATTTTTCGTGAGCAAAGCCAGTATACTTCTCATTTTATCTCCCGCAGCTTTTTGAAGACCGTCACTCATAAAGTTCATACCAAATATGAACAGAGCTAATCCCCCGACTAATGTCATGATCATCTGTACCGTTTCGCCGTTCATTTTCTCTTTACTTCTCCTTCTTGATATTTCTTTCATATATTATTAATTAAACTTACTATTCTATGGTATATTTGTTAAATGTAAAGGAAAAGTGACTTAAAGTTAAATAAACATTAAGTTTTTGTAAAAAATTCAACAAAAAACGACAACCATTAGATGGCTGCCGTTTTATATCTTCCATATATCGTTATTCTTTTTCACCTATATCTTTGAAATTTATATCTCTCAAAACCGCATTCGCTATATTGTCGCAGCTGTCCCCAATCTTTCTTATATTTGCAATGACATCTGTATATATGACAGAAAATTCAGGTGAACATTTTTTAGTATTTAAACGTTTCATATGCATATGTCTTAATCTCTCTTCAAAGTCCTCCATAGCTTCCTGCTGTTCCTTAACATGTCTTGCAAGTAAAGTATTGCCGGTATTAAGAGCTTCTATAGAATCGCTCACCATCTTGCTTCCGTAATCAAAACACTGGTATATCTCTGCATATGCCGAATCCGAAAATTTATAGCCATAAGTTATCTTATCTATAGCAAATCCCGCAATATTCTTACAGTCATCTCCTATATGCTCCACATCTGATACCACATGCATAAGTCCCGAAATTGTCACCGACTGATGTTCTGTTACCGTTTCCACAGGAAATATAGATGAAAGATATTTTACTACCATATCCCTAAGGTGATTTATTACTTTATCTGTTTCAATGACATTATTTGCAGCCTCAAGATCATTGGCAAGAAACGCCTTTTTTGTGTCTACTATCATTCCCGAAGTTATCTCAGCCATTCTGGAGATTTCCTTGGTTGCCAAGTGTATAGCTGCGAAAGGCTGTTCCAGCACATTATAATCAAGATACACTGTTTCCATAAGAGTTTTTTCTTCATCTGTACCCGGAACAAGTTTTGTAACTACTTTCGCCAGTACATTTATCAGCGGCAGAAAAAGTATAGTCGTTGCCACATTAAAACAGAGATGCGCATTAGCTATCTGCCTCGAAATCACATCCAGCTGATGACCGCTTGGAGATATCATAGTGACAAAATCCGCTATATATGCAGTAAGCCAGATAAATATCAAAGTCCCGACCACATTAAAAATAGTGTGAGAAATCGCAGTACGTTTAGCGTTTACAGTTCCTCCTATAGATGCCAAAAGAGCTGTAGTAGTGGAACCTATATTAGTTCCGAAAAGAATAGGGATTGCACCTGTCAGCCCTATGAGACTTGTAACTCCGTCAGGCCCTGCTGTGCTTGCCAAATTCTGCAGTACCGCAATGGAAGCTGAACTGCTCTGAACTATAGTAGTCATTATAGCGCCTGCAATTATTCCCAAAATAGGAACATCCGCCACCTTCAGCATGAGATTTGAGAAAAATTCACTCTGAGCTAACGGCTCCATTGCAGCCGCCATTATATTAAGCCCTGAAAACAGAATACCAAAAGCAAATATAGCCTGTCCAAAATCTCTTATCTTCTCATACTTAGAAAGGAAAAAGTACATAATAAACCCGACGATTACAAATGCCCACGAATAATCTCCGATCTGAAATGCCACCAGCTGAGCTGTTATACATGTTCCTATATTAGCCCCCATTATTATGCTGATTGCCTGTTTAAGCGTCATAAGTTTTGCTGAAACAAAACCTATAACCATTACTGTCACTGCACCGCTGCTCTGAAGCACGGCTGTAGCTGCCGCACCCGCCAAAACACCGATAAATACATTCTTCGTGAGAAGGGCCAGTATACTCTTCATTTTGTCCCCGGCAGCCTTTTGTAATCCGTCACTCATGAAATTCATTCCATAGATAAATAATGCCAGTCCGCCCAACAGCTGCAATATGATCTTTAATATTTCAGTATTCATTCCTCCACCATTACATATACAAAATCTAACTGCTATAATATTATGTTGCTTTTATTATATTGTTAATTCTATATTAAATAAAGTATCGCAATGTTAAGGTTATGTTAAGGTTATGTTAACTATGTGAAGATGATATTTCTCTGAGAAGATTGACCATTTCTATGGCGCTTTCTGCACAATCAGCACCCTTATTTCCTGCTTTCGTTCCTGCCCTCTCCACAGCCTGCTGTATATTCTCTGTAGTCAAAACACCAAACATAACAGGAACTCCACTGGAAAGCGAAACTTGTGATATTCCCTTGGACACTTCACTGCACACATAATCATAATGAGTCGTATTACCTCTGATTACTGCTCCCAGACATATAACAGCATCATATTTTCCAGTTCCGGTCATTTTTGATGCCGCAAGAGGTATTTCAAAGGCTCCCGGAACCCATGCCACATCAATATCATTATCTTTCACATCATGCCTTTTTAAAGTGTCAAGAGCTCCCGAAAGCAGCTTTGAAGTTATAAACTCATTAAATCGTGCTGCTATTATTCCTACTTTTATTCCTTTTGAAACAAGTTTTCCTTCATATACTTTCATTTCTATTCTCCTTTTCTTTTTTATCAATGAAATATTCCCGTTAATAGTTGAGAATATGCCCCATACGTCTCTGTTTTGTTTTAAGATAAAACAAATCGTTTTCTGTAGCATCCATCTGTATGGGGACTCTTTCAATGATTTCCATACCATAATCAGAAAGCTGATATACCTTATCAGGATTATTAGTAAGAAGTCGCAGCTTCCTTGCTCCCAGATCCTTTAATATCTGCGCTCCTATAAAATACTCTCTCATATCTGCCGGAAAGCCCAGCTTCAGATTGGCATCTAAGGTGTCCATTCCCTTATCCTGTAATTCATATGCTCTAAGCTTATTTATAAGACCAATCCCCCGGCCTTCCTGTCTCATATAAAGGATTATTCCTCGGCCTTCCCGTTCCACCTGAGTCATAGCACTGGCAAGCTGCTGACCGCAGTCACAGCGTGCAGAACCGAATGCATCACCTGTAAGACATTCTGAATGCACACGGCACAAAAGATTTTCACCGCTTCCTATATCTCCCTTAACTAAGGCCATGTGATGTTCTCCGTTAAGTTTATTGACATAACCATATGCCATAAAATCGCCGTATTTTGTCGGCATTTTTACAACAGCTTTTCTTTCTACAAGCTTTTCATATTTTTTTCTGTAATCCTGAAGCATTTTTATAGTTATAAACTTCATATTATATTTTTCGGCAAGCTGAAATAAATCGCTTTTCCTCATCATAGTACCGTCGTCTTTCATGACTTCACAGCAAAGGCCGCATTCTTTCAATCCCGCCAGTCTGAGCAGATCTACAGTTGCCTCAGTATGTCCGTTTCTCTCAAGAACTCCGTTCTTTTTTGATTTAAGAGGAAACATGTGACCGGGCCGTCTGAAATCCTGAGGTTTTGCATTTTCTTTTGTACACGCTCTGGCTGTAAATCCCCGTTCCTGCGCCGATATACCTGTGGAGGTATTTATATGATCTATGGAAACAGTAAATGCAGTTTCATGATTATCAGTATTCTCACTTACCATCTGAGGAATCTGAAGCCTGTGACAAAACTCTTCACTCATAGGCATACATATAAGACCTTTTGCAACACTTGCCATAAAATTAACATTCTCTGTAGTAGCAAACTGAGCTGCGCATACCATATCCCCCTCATTTTCTCTGTCCTCATCATCTGTAACAAGTATTATCTTTCCTTTTCTCAGCTCATCAAGTGCCTCTTGTATCGTATTGAATTTCTCCATAATAACTTTCTCCTTTTCTTTCTAAAACCCATTTTCCATCAAAAATTTTTCTGTAATTTCCCTGTCTGCCTTCATATTAAGTGCAGTATTATTAAACATCATTTTTTCCACATATTTTCCTATAGTATCATTTTCGAGATTCACTTTATCCCCTTCTTTTTTTACAGAAAATATGGTATTTTCCACTGTATGAGGTATCACCGAAACAATGAAGCTTTGTCTTTCGCACCGCACTACAGTCAGACTCGCTCCATCTATCGCCACAGATCCTTTCTCAACTATATATCTCATGATTTTTTCCGAAGTCTGTATTGTATACCAAATTGCATTATCATCAAGAGAAATGTCTGTTATTATTCCTGTCCCATCTATATGTCCCGATACTATATGTCCTCCAAACCTTCCTCCGGCTTTAATCGCTCGCTCAAGATTGACGAAACTTCCCGTTTCCAAATCTCCCATAGAGGATCTTTCGATAGTCTCATGCATAACATCCGCCTCAAATTGGCTGTCCGTCAGATCAGTGACTGTAAGGCAAACACCATTTACAGCGATACTGTCCCCCGGTGCCGTATCTTCCAGTATTTTATCGGCAGCAACAGTAAAAACCGCTGACGCTGGCCCCTTTTTTATCTCTTTTATTTTCCCTATCTCCTCTACTATTCCTGTAAACACTTTTTCATGACCTCGCTTTCCAACAGTATATCGTCATTAAAAAACGTTATTTTAGGCGGCGATGCCATAAAAGCCGCCGCCGGCATACTGACTCCTTTGCCGCCTATAGGAGACGGAGCTCTTCCTCCGCCAAATAATTTTGGAGATATATATACCTGTATCTTATTAACTATATCTGCTTCAAGCGCCGCCCAGTTAATAGTGGCTCCTCCCTCCAGCAAAACACTGTCTATATTTATTTCGCCAAGTTTTCTCATAAGTTTTTTAAGATCTATATGCCCGTTCTTTACAGGAATATGAAATATTTCACATCCTGCCTGCTGTATTTTCCGGTATTGTCTTACATCATTGGAAGCTGTAGCTATGATAGTTCTGATTTCTCGGGAAGTTTTTACTATCTGCGAATCTTCAGGAATCCTGAGGTCTGTATCGCATACTATCCTTATGGGATTTCTTCCTCCGGCAATCCTGCAAGTTAAAAGAGGATCATCTTTAAGAACAGTGCCTATTCCCACCATGACAGCACTATACCGGTTTCTGTCACGATGTACCTGTTTTCTCGCTTCTTTACCTGTTACCCACCTTGATTCTCCTGTGCGTACAGCGATCTTTCCATCCATAGTCATAGCATATTTCATTACCACATATGGAAATCCTGTACTTATAAAATTAAAAAACACATAATTCACAGAGTCACATTCCTCTCTCAAAAAATTTTCCGTCACCTTTATTCCATGTTCCTTCAACATTTGTATACCTTTTCCTGAAACAAGAGGATTAGGATCATAAGACCCTACTATCACATGTTTTATCCCTGCCTGTATTATAGCCTCTGTACATGGCGGCTGCTTTCCCTGATGACAGCATGGCTCAAGAGTTACATACATATCTGCGCCCTCCGGGCATTCACAGCATGAAGAAATAGCTTCCCGTTCTGCATGAAAGCCTCCATATTCCATATGATATCCCTTACCTATCACTTTGCTGTTTTTTACTATCACAGCTCCTACCAGAGGATTGGGGTTTACCTTTCCGCAGCCTTTTTCCGCTAAATTCAGCGCCAGACGCATATATTTTTCATCCTTCATCTTAAATCCTTTCAAAATAAAAACTAATTTTATCATTTCTTTTCAGCATCAGATTTTTCAACGTTCAGCCAATCTCATAAAGCAATATTCACCTCATAAAAAATACCCTGAACATTTTTCAGGGTATTACAAAAAATATAGCCAAATCACTGTTCATGCCATATTTAACAACCAAAATATAAAAAACTCTGAAACAAAAATAGTTTCAGAGCCAATGGTTACACAAATATACGCATAAACTGCGTTTATCATATCTTCTCCCATCCAGACTATACTGTCGGTTTTGGAATCTCACCAAATCCTGATTCAGACAAAATATCTGCTGAATCCTGTGCTTTCACACTCGCGGACTTTACCGCCGATCGGGAATTTCACCCTGCCCTGAAGATAATATTCAATTATGTATAATATATTAGTCCTGTAAAGCATATCTGTCAAGAATTATTTAAAAAAATATTCTATCTGATACATACATCACCTTTCAGGTTCTGTAAGTTTTTCTACAAGTCTTTTAATACTGTTTCCGAATTTTCCGTCCAGAAATATGCGCATGATCTCCCCTTCCTGTAAAAATGTACTGCTTCGATTTATGCATATGTCTGCATCTATCATGCAATTCTTTTCCCCGGAAATTTTATCTGTATTCGAAATCTCAGTTTTCAGATTTTCTACCTTTATTATTTTATCTATGACCTCTTCTCCACAGCGATATATGAGATGCTGCAGATATTGATTTTCTCTTGCGCCATTTCCCTGTCCTTTAGATACGAGACATATCCTTTCGCACATTTCCATACATGTTATATCAGTTTCAGACAGATTATCGCCCATATCTATTATAATAAAATCATATCGTCCGATATCTATGAGTGATGCCATAAAGACATTAAGCTCCTCATCCGTAATATCTCTTAAAGGATTCCTTCCAGCTGTAGGAGCAAAGGCCTCCACTCCGAAATCATCATGTACAAGATAACCTTCTACAACAGGGTACTCATTATCCCCGATGCCGTCTGATTTTATTACAGAAGACGAATTCTTAAAAAGATGATATAGATATACGCCCACTCCTTTTACTCCGATAGGACTTTCTATAAATTCACCTGTTGATTCTATTTCCTCAAAAGAAAGATACAAAACACGACTACCTCTGAAACGGCACAATTCCTGAGCTGCCGCCATTGCGGTTACAGTGCATCCTGAACCTCCCATCCATGAGGAGAAAACAAGTATACGTACTTTCTGACGCTGTATGTTAACCATACGCCGTCCTATCAAAAAACTGTATATCTCAAACAAAGACGCCGCTATGCACTGAGCCTGACTGTATTTGTAAATACAGAATTTTCCTTCATTAAAATCTTTTACAGACATAACCGGTTTCTCAGACAAAAGTATAATTCTGCCTCCGTAAGATGATTCTGCTTCTGCTCCATCCCATAATATCAAATCTACAGATTCAAGGAAAGATACTTCATCCTTCTCATTACCGTATTCCCTCATCTTTGAGAAAAACTCACTCTTTCCTATCATCTGTATTATCATACCTACACATAGGTGAATCAAAGCTTTGCTCAGTGCCCTGCCATACGCTTTGTCATCTGTGACAATCATCAATGAAATATTTTCCATAATTCTCCTTTCAAATTAATGCATTATATGGAAATTAATTCCTTTTAATATAATACATCTTATGGAAAATATTGTCAATAATTTTATTTTTCTTCTATTCTTTTTCTCAGCTCTGCTATCGCCTGAGACACTCCTCCGATTTGATCGATTATACCAGTTTCCACAGCTTCTTTTCCGAAAAGTACAGTTCCCACATCATTAGACATATTGTCATTGCTGTTCATAAGCCATATTATTTCATCACGTTTGGCTTTTGAATGTTCCTCTATAAAATTGATCACACGTTCTTGCGTTTTTCTCATATAATCAAAAGTAGTCTCTGATGTGATCACTATTCCGGTAGTTCTGATAGGATGCAGCGTCATGGTGGCAGTTTTGGCTATAAATGAATAATCCGTAGCTGTTGCAAGCGGTATGCCTATGCTGTGTCCGCCTCCCAGAACAAGAGATACAGTCGGTTTTGATAAAGTAGATATCATTTCTGCAAGGGCAAGCCCCGCTTCAACATCACCTCCTACAGTATTCAAAACAACCAAAAGACCTTTAAGCTTAGGATTTTCCTCTACAGCTATAAGCTGGGGTATTAGATGTTCATATTTTGTAGCCTTGTTATCAGGCGGAAGAACATTATGCCCCTCTATGCTGCCTATAATATTTATATATTGAACATCGCTTTCAAAATCCGTTCCGGTAGTTAAAAGGCCAAGCTCTGTAATAAGATCTCTCGTACTGTTTTCCTGCTCAGCAGTCTTTTTTTCTTTTTTTTCCTCTTTCACCTTCATAATCTCCTCTTAAACTTAATATCATTAATATTATCTGTATTTAAGGAGTATATTATGCGGTTAAGTGAAATCGGAAATAAAGAAATCGTTGATCTTTCAACGGGATGCAGTCATGGTCAGCTTTGGGATGCCGAAATGATTTTTGACAAAAAAACAGGGAAAATAAAATCAGTGCTTGTCCCGTCTATGGAAAGCACCGGTATTTTCAGAAAAAGCATAGGAGATATGTGTGAACTGCCGTGGAGCAGTATAGTGATAATAGGAGAAGACATGATAATATTCCAGTCTTCTCCTCCATGCTGATATCATTATCTCAAATCAATATCTATAACAGCAATCTCACTGTCGGTACCTACTCTCATAGCCGGTCCCCAGACTCCCACACCGGAAGTAACTATGGAATACATATCATCAACTTTAAGAAGACCATAAGGATTATCCCAGAAAAAATTTATAGTTATATTTCCAGGAAAAATCTGCCCGTCGTGAGTATGTCCGCAAAGATCAAGATCAACTCCCGCCGAGGCTTTTTCCTGAAGCTGGGAGGGCTGATGATCTATGCATATTATAAGCTTTTTCTTGTCAAGATCCTCAGTCAGTTGATCTATAGAAGCTCTTTTCCCGCTGCTGCTGTTTGGTTTGGATGCATCATATCTTCCCAGCAGGATAATATCGCCTGCCACAGTTTCAGATTCATCCTGAAGTATTTTTATCCCTGCCCTTTGAACAAATTCTTCAACTTCCGGAGGTATCTTTGCCTCTTCATCTAAAGATACAGTAAATCCTCCGATCAAAGTCTCTTTTACATCATGATTGCCATAGCATCCATAAACACCATATTTTGAATTTATGCGCGACAATGTTTCTGCAGTTTTTTCTGCATCAGACACTGCATAATAATCATTATCAACTATATCTCCGGCGAATACCACAAGATCTGGTTTCTGCCGGTTTATCAGATCCACCATCTCAGACATCATATCATTTCCCACAGAATAGCCGAGATGAGTATCTGCCACAAGAACAATTCTCATGGAATCACCAGCATGTGATGATTTGTCTATATCGATTTCATAATTATTTACTTTTATGTTCTGATAATGAAACACTCCATACAGACTGAAACTTATCACCAGCAAGACTACTGCAGTTCCTCGCATAACAATATACCTGCGATAACCGTCATATCCCTTTCTCATCTTTTTAAAAGCCCATAGAATAAATGTGACAATTTCCGCAGCAGCCACAAAAATTAAAGCATAAATAAATATTCCTATCCATACATTATTTATATATTTAAAAAAAGCCGTCCATATTGGATCATCGAAAATTACCCATATCCATATGCTATTTAAAAAAAACAGATATAACAAAGTAAATACAATCATAATCCACTTGTTTCCAAAAAAACCGTGGATATTTTTAAGAAGCCTTATAACTCTATGCCATAAGAAAAAATTTACCGCCAAATAAACCGCAGCCAATAATATCAAAAACCACATCTTTTATCCTACCCTCTGCTTTCTCACACTCTCATACCCTCTTTATTCCATATTCATGACTTTTTTCAGGCTGCCTCTGAAAGGAAGCCGTCATATCCCTTGTTCTGTTAATATAGCTGTCATCTGTGACATCAAATGTGAAATTATAACATTTTACAGTTTTTGGAGCAACATGTTTTCATAAAAACTTTCTTTTATTTCTCCTGTTCAAGCTCTATAGGTATACAGTTTCCCTGCATTTACAAGCTCGTAAGAAAGCAGACCTTTCCTTCCACTGTGAAATATCCTTACATATTCGTATATCTTTCTCATGAATTTTCACCGCTTCTTTATTCATGATCTCTGCTATGTCTTCTGCTTCGTCGATGTCATCTGAGGATTTGTTTTCAAAAATATCATAAGCCTTCTTCATTACTTTGTCCACTGTCCACGTCAAATTTACAGCAGTAAATCTCGATGATTTCAGATATTCAGCCGGCTTTTTCATCTTCCCTCAGTTTCACCTTTTCCATATATACTACATTTCACGTTTTTGATATCTTGCTCTATTCCCCTTTCTGCTTATTAACACCCCTGCAAACATTACTGCAGCGAAAACTATAAGATAGAACAATACATCTTTTTTATGAGAAACTACCGCCGCGACCATCATAAATATACAGCCGCATATAGAAGCCGCTGGCATCACAAATCTCTTAAACATTCCCCATTTTTTTTCTTTTTTCATTACCATTATGAATATTGGTATATAAAAAGCATATATGGTTATGATCGGCAACTCCGAACTGTCAAAAGAAAAAGGTCCGAACCACTCATTACTGAGATTGGCTCCGTAAAAGTACAAAAGCCATACGCTGCACAGCAGCACTCCTATGACAGCAGAATTAGTCGGCATATTAATAACCGGGTCCACCTGTCGGAATATATCTGGCCTCGGACCTTCATTCCTTACACCCAGAGCATACATCCCGCGTATACAGCCTAACATGAGCCCATTTAATGTTCCGATACAGGATATAATGATAAACACGAACAAAGCCACTCCTCCGACCTGTGAAAATGCATTAGTAAAGGCCAGCCTCGCTCCTGCTTCTCCTCCTGCCATCATGATTTTATTTTCTACCGCGCCGGAAAGACCTATATAATAAACGACATACGTCAGCATAACTATAAAAGTTCCTATCACAAGGGCTTTAGGGAGAGTTTTCTTGGAGTCCTTAAGTTCCGAATTTATAGATGTGGCGATTATCCAGCCATCATAGGCAAACGCTGTAGCGCATACAGCGGTAAACAATATGTGTCCCGTACCTCCCAACTCCTTTGCCGGCACTACAACTTGTGTAAAATTCTCTATCATAAGACCGCTGGCAAGTCCTTTTACAGTCCCTATTATGGCCATAAATACAAGAGGAATCATTTTTACAATTGTAGTTGATACCTGAAATCTACCTGCAAGCATAGGAGATAAAGCATTTAAAGCATAACTCGCAATAAGACAAAACCCCGCTACTGCCATACAGGCGCCTCCTTTTATATCCCACCCTATGAGAACACAAATATATTTTGCAGATACCCATGCCAACACAGATGTCATAGCAGGATAATACATGACAGCCAGAAACCACGCTATATAATATCCATACTGGGATCCCAGCATTTCTTCAGCATAATCAACCACACCGTTAACCCTTTCATATTTTGCAGCCAGATTAGCAAATGTATATGCGCATACGATCATAATACTTCCTCCTATGATCCATGCGATTATGCCTATAGGAGTATTGCCTCCTGTACAGTTCAATATTTTTTCAGCTTTAAAAAAAATACCGCTGCCGATTGCGATCCCGACGACCATAGTGATTGCTGTCACCAATCCATAACGTTTTTCAAGTCTGTTTTCCATTTGATTTCTTTCCCAGTATATCTTTTTTCTGTTGACCTTAAAAATACTTTTATAAGTTTACTATATATTTTTCCGGAAAACAATCGACTTTACTCATATCACATAAAAAACAGTTACGGCTTTTTCTTTTATCAAGAATATAAAAAGAACATCCCACACAGGATGTTCTTTTCAAAAAAAACTATATACTTATTCCTAATAGTTTTCAGCATGTACTTCGAAATAGCTCTTAGGATGTCTGCAAGTAGGGCAGATCTCCGGAGCCTTAGTTCCTACTATGATATGTCCGCAATTACGACATTCCCAAACTTTTACTTCACTCTTTTCAAATACTGCTGCTGTTTCTACATTCTTAAGAAGAGCTCTGTAACGTTCTTCATGGTGCTTCTCAACAGCTCCTACAAGACGGAATCTTGCAGCTAATTCAGGGAATCCTTCTTCTTCTGCAGTTTTAGCAAATCCATCATACATATCTGTCCATTCGTAATTTTCACCTTCTGCGGCAGCTTTCAGATTCTGAGCAGTATCGCCGATACCTTCCAGTTCCTTAAACCACATCTTTGCGTGTTCCTTTTCATTTTCTGCCGTCTTGAGGAATAAAGCTGCAATCTGTTCGTAGCCTTCTTTTTTGGCAACAGATGAAAAATATGTATACTTATTCCTTGCCTGTGATTCTCCTGCAAAAGCTTCCATTAAATTCTTTTCTGTCTGTGTTCCTGCATATTTACTCATTACTCCCTCTTTTCTGCGCTGCTTCTGGCTTGTCTCGTAATGCGCATAACAGCGCTGATAAACGCATTACACCGGCTCAATGCTCTGGTGATGATTTCCCTCGGCACTTTTCACAAAGATAATGGATATTAAGATCATACGATACAATAGGCATTCCTATATCACGTTCTAATCTATTGGATAAATCATCCAGATGAATATCTGACAGCTTACCACATTTATCACAGATCAGATGATCGTGACGTGTAGGCTTATCGTAACGATCGGGACTGCCGTCAAGAGTTACACGCCTTATCAGTTTCTTATCAACAAGTCTTTTCAGATTGTTATATACTGTAGCCAGTACAATCTTAGGCGCCTTCTCCTTTGCCTGTATAAAGATCTGTTCAGCAGTCAGATGTTCCGCAGATTCATAAATGATCTCCATTATCATCTTTCCGTTTTTGGTCATGTCATCGCCTCTTTTAGAATTATTCTATTTTTAATTATATGCTTTTTACCTTTTTTGTCAACATGTTTTTCAAAAAATATTAGCATAATTTGCCTTTGTATATTAGAAAAAATTCCTTAATATATACAATACAGTTGATTCAGCCCTTTTATAAGGATCAAAAGTTATCTCTTTAATCGGCCAAACAGCCGCTCAGCCATTATTTTCTTTTTTACAATTATAATCCATATCAGTAAAGCCGCTGACATACAGCCTATACATATGACTGACAAAGCTGTAATATAACTGCTCCAACTTAGAGTTGCAAGTGATGCACCCACAGTACCTACGATGTTAAGTATGAAATTAATCATAGCGCTGGCAGCTCCTGCAACGCGAGAATACTGTTCCAGCAAAACGACCATTCCCAACGCACGTATCATTCCTTCAGCTACGATAAACGGCAACGTCGATAAGAGGAACAATATAGGGGCGCGGCCGCCTATCGCCACCAGCAGTATACCTGACATCAATATAAGCCCCAAGCATACTTCACAGGCTCTGCCGGTAGAAAACCGCTTCGTTATTACCATGTAAAGAAATGGCGATATACAGGAAACTCCCGCTCCCAGAGCATATAAAACACCATACTGCATATTGGAAACACCAAAATCAGTAATATAAATATACGAGCAAACTGAAATATATGCCCACATAGGAATGGTAAGTATCGCCATAACTGCGGCAAACATGGCAAAAGGTTTATCTTTAGCTGTGTTCAGTGTTTCTTTGATGGCCGTCAGCGTGCTGTCAGAAACTCTATGTTCTTTAGGCCATGTTTCTCTGGACATCAAAATAAAAACAGAAGGTATCACCGAAACCACGGCTATGAATACAAACATCCATCTCCAGCTGAGACAGCTTATAATTAAAGAACCCACAGAAGGCGCCAGAATAGGACCTATAATAGCTGCTGACTGTAAAACCGTCATCACGCTTTTAAACTTACTTCCGGAGAAAGTATCTTTTATCATTGCAGTTGTCACCGTCAGAATAATACCGTTACCCATACCGGCAAGACCTCTTACTACAATGAGAAACTCAACACTGCCTGCAAAAGTACACAAAAACGTAAAAACAAAACTTAATGTAATTCCCACTGAAAAAACAGGCTTTCTTCCATATTTATCGCTGAAGGGACCTCCGATCAGAGTACCTACAGCAGTAGTGATTATCCCTATAGTCAGTGTTAAATTCAAATAACTCGCCGATACATCAAAAACCTCTTTCAATATAGGCAGCGCCGGAAGATAAATATCTAAAGCCATCCATACTACCGCCGTTAAAATCATAATAGAAACAGAAAACAGCCTTACCCCAAGCTTAGGCTGCTCCATTATTACATCGTTTTTCTTTTTCATATTACCTCCATGATGTATTTCTTTTATTTCTACATTTTTAGTATAACATAAATTTATGATTTTGAAATCCATTGAAAAGGCAAGATATTTCACAAAAAATCTTCCGAAAATTTTTATTTTTCAGAAGGTTTTCAATCTCATCACATAACTTTATTTCAAAAGCATTTCATATGTGAAACGTCCCATACATTTTTTAAGAAGCAGCCATGCCAGAAGAGCACATACTGCTCCAATCCCTAAAAGAATCCATTTATTAAGAAGCAATACCCCTGTAAACTGTCCTGCAATCAGTAGAATAAGGGGGATGATAAGAAATACGGCACTTTGCTGTGACTCTTCCACACTCTGAGCCTTAGCAGATACACGAACTATCAGCGTCACCGCAATCAATGAAACAGCCGGAGAAACGATAAGAAGAATGATCAGCCAGTTTACACTGGGCAAAAGTAAATTTCCCATAAGAAAAAATGTCTCAAACTCAAGCACCAATATCATAGCTAAAAATGAAATCAAAGATACTGTCATGCTCAGTATAAATGATGCCGCAACCTTTGAACGAAAAATCTGCTTTACAGACATAGGACAATAAAGAAGCGTCTCCAGAGTATGTTTCTCTTTTTCTCCTACAAAAGAGCTGGCAGCCATAATGGAAGCTGTCATTATGGGGATTATCAAAAAGAAAACCGGAAGAATAAAGTTTAGAATCATTCCGGCAACCGTAAGTTCCAAACTGTCATATTGAGCCGACTGAGGCAGCAACTCCAAAAGTTTCTGTATATCAGGATCATTTGGATTAAAATAGATCAGAAATACAAACACAGAAGGCAGAATTATAGTAAGTACAAGAGGAACAACTAAAAGCCCCGTAAACAAATGTTTGTTAGTTGTAACACCGCGAAAATCTTTCTTGATGAGAGCCATCATAGAATCTCTCATAATATCTCCTCCTCTCTTGTCGTAAGAGCAAAATAAATATCCTCCAGCGAGGGCCTTTGAGCCGTAACAGAATAAATATCTCCTCCTCCCTCAACAATATTGCGAACAATTTTCGGAATTTCATCATCAGACCGTATAACTGTTTCATATTGATGCGTTCCTATTTCTTGGAGTGATGTTCCTTTTGGCACATTATCAGCATATATTTTTACTGCGGCACCGGGCTTCACCTTTTTCCGCAGTTGATCTAATGTTCCTTCAGCAAGCAATTTTCCCTCCTCGATCAAGCCATATTTGGTGCAGATCTCTTGAGCATACCGAAGCTGATGCGTACATAAGAAAATAGTAACTCCTTCCTGCTTCGCCATATTCCGAATCAGTCTGTTAACATTTTGAGCGCTTTCAGGATCAAGTCCCGAAGTCGGCTCATCTAAAAAAAGTACCTGAGGTCTATGGATCAGAGCCCTTGCCATGGAAAGTCTCTGTCTCATGCCGGTTGAATAAGTAGACAACCTCATGTTACCTGCTTCCTCCAGATTCAGCTGTTCCAGTAAAACTTCTGCACGCTTTAGAGAATCAGTTTTACAGACTCCATAAATAGAAGCGAAAAAAATCAGATTCTGCATACCGGTGAGATTATCATACATCTGAGCATGTTCTGTTACTACACCTGACAAAGCATGAACTTTTTCCGACTTTTCCGCAGGATCAAATCCCATGACACTGCAATTTCCTTCTGAAGGAACAAGCATACCATTCAGCAATTTTACTGTTGTTGTTTTTCCTGCACCATTAGGTCCAAGAAAACCAAATACTTCGCCCCGTTCTAAAGACAGAGAGATCTGTTTAACCGCCTGCTTTCCTCCTGAATAAGTTTTTGAAAGATTTTGTAAAGTTATTGCCTTCATATCATTTCTTCCTTTCACTATCTTTTAATCGTGAAACCATTTCCTGAAAACGAGAATCTGTCCTCAGGCTTTTAAATGCCGGATTTGCTGTGAGCGCCTGTGTCATGCTCCGACGAATCACAGATTCATCTCTGGGCGGATAATTTCCCAGATTCGAAACCTCCCCAAGCCACTCATCAATCATATTAAAAAATATATCGCCATGCAGCCTCAAAGGATAAATATCTCCTGTTGCCAGATCAGTATATTTTTCTAAAAAAAGAAAAGCTCTATCTGATTTTCCCCGGACTGCCCAGCCCTGTGCCATAGCAAGATAACATGGAAGAATTATACCGGGATGTAATTTATCTAAATCAAAAACATCTGAAATTGCCTGAAATCGTTTGCATATCCCGCCAAATATCCCATCATCACTCTGCGACATGTTCATATAAGAAGAAAACAAATTACAAAGAGAAACTATATTCTTATAAATTCCAATCTGCAATATTTTTCCGGATTCCGTAAGATTACCCGTCATCTGATATGCCGCTGCCATCAGCGGTTCATTGCTTCCAAACCCATCCTCATCTTTATCCATAATCTCCAGTGCTTTTTCAGGACATTTAAGAGCCAGCCAGCAATATGCTTCCATTTGAAGAGCCTTTTTGCCAAGGCCGGGATCATCTGTTCCATTTTTCACATGCTGAAAAAATCCTCTTGCTTCTTCCAGAGCCCTCCGAGACTTCTCAATAGTCTCAGCAAGCATAAAATGATTAACCAGCAGAATACCAATATGAAACAAAAACAGATAACAAGAATAATATTTTCTTGCCATCCGGAGGCAATGTTCCAAAACTTCATCAAAGGGTAAATCAGAAAATTCCTTAGTAAATCTGCAATACCATTCTCTGATTTCTTCCTTTGTCATTTGCGGTCTATAGCCCATAAGCTCATCAATACTTATATCAAAATACGCTGCTAAGCGCGGCAGCAAAGCAATATCAGGATATGTCATTTGCGTTTCCCATTTTGAAACCGCAGCCTTAGAAACACCTATATATTCAGCAAGCTCCTCTTGCGTAATCCCCTTTTTATGACGATTCTCAATCAAAATACGTCCAATATTAATCTCTTTCACTATCCTTACCTCTTTCATACATAATAACAGGTCAGAAATCTGAGAACAATGGAGTCTTTTTTGACTTATTTTATAAAAATCAACCACCAGTAAACCATATACACTGCTATTTATCACCAACACATTCAAAACTGGACGAAATCAGAGAAAAAATGATATCATCCGAAATACTTTCATCTAAAAATACAGTGAACCAATGTTTTTTGTTCATATGATAAGCTGGATAAAACCCTTCTTCATCCAGCAAACATTTCACATAATGAGGATCCGCCTTCAAATCTATTATCTCAGCATTCTCATGTTTTGAGAAACCTAACTTGGCTTTATCTACTGTCATAATAAGAGCAAACCACTTATCGTTATCATGTCTTCTGAAAACAGCATAATCAGGATACCTCTCCCATAAAAACTCAGGCTCCGTTTCATGCTTTGACCTGATAAAATCAAGAATTCTCTTTGTCTGTTCTCCTTTGAACATTTCAGTATCAAAACACTTTTGTGATATTTCCAGCAAAAACTTCTCGCAAGCCTCGCGTATCTTTCCGATAAAGCTGCCTTCTGCACTTTTTACACTGACCGGAATATACTCTTCCCGTTCTTCTGTATCTACTACTTTATACTGTACAGACCCATCAGCATATATTGTAATAATCATATTAAATTTATTCCCTATAATAGGTATTTCTTTAATAAATCCAAAATTCGTTTTTTTAAAACCATAATCCAATAGCTTTAATTCATTTATCACCTTGTATTTAAAAATATCATTTATATCGATTATCATCTATTTCATCTTCCTTTTCGCAATATCAGATATAATAAAATCCAAAATTATCGTTCTGTTACCACTGTGAGAAGAACTAAATCCTCGCTTCCTGTATTCATAATACTGTGCTGAGAACCCTTTTTACATATGTGACACGATCCCGCTGTTAAAACCTCATCATTTCCGTCACAAGTTGCAAGCCCTGTGCCGGAAATAACATAATTGATATCATCGCTTGTCTTATGTATATGCAGACCTATAGATCCTCCGGGATGGATACAGCAAAAAATTATCTTCCCCTGTTGATCAGCAAACATTTTAGCAGTTATTTCTCCGTCTCCGCCATTCATTCCTGTGATAGTTCTTCCAACCATTTCATTAAACTCTATAAGCATATCTATTCTCCCTTTTTTATTTTTCCTGATAATATTCAGTTGAAAATGTTGATTGATCTCTTCGTCATTATACTTCATATGTTGCAACATTTCTATATATTATCTCCGCTTCAATGTATATCTGTAAATATAACATTTGCCGCACAAAAAAAGCGTACCGCCATTTCTAATGGTACGCTTTTGATCTTTTAAATTATTTGAATCTATTTCTGTGCAATAGCTGCCTGTGCTGCCGCAAGTCTTGCAATAGGAACTCTGAACGGCGAGCATGATACATAATGAAGACCTATTTCATTACAGAATGCTATAGACTTAGGATCTCCTCCGTGTTCTCCGCATATTCCCAGCTTAATATTAGGTCTCGTTTGCTTTCCGAGATCCACAGCCATTCTTACCAATTTGCCTACACCTACTTGATCTATACTCTGGAACGGATCTTCTTCAAAGATACCCTTGTCTATATATTCCTTGATGATATTACCTGTATCATCTCTTGAGAATCCAAACGTCATTTGAGTGAGATCGTTCGTTCCAAAAGAGAAGAATTCCGCTTCCTGCGCTATCTCATCAGCAGTGAGAGCTGCTCTTGGTATCTCAATCATTGTACCTACCAGATAGTCAAATTTCACGCCTTCCGCTTCCATCACAGATTCTACGGTTTTGACAACTGTAGCCTTGACATCAGCCAGCTCTGACTTAAGGCCAATCAGTGGTATCATAATCTCAGGAACTATATCCAGACCCTTTTCCGCTCTGACTTCTATAGCAGCCCTTATGATAGCTTCTGCCTGCATCTCAGCAATCTCTGGATATGTTACTGCAAGTCTGCAGCCTCTATGCCCAAGCATAGGGTTGAATTCATGAAGTTCTTCTGCCTTTTTTGCCAATTTTTCATATGAAACATTTATCTGCTTTGCCAAATCATGAAGTTCTTCGTCTGTATGAGGAATAAACTCATGAAGCGGCGGATCCAACAGTCTTATAGTCACAGGTCTGTCACCCATAGCTTCGTATATTCCCTTGAAATCACCTTTCTGATACGGAAGGAGGAATTTAAGCGCTTCTCTTCTCTCTGCTTCTGTGTCAGCCATAATCATCCTTCTGATGGCAGGTATTCTCTCTTCTTCAAAGAACATATGCTCTGTTCTGCACAGACCTATACCCTCTGCACCAAACTCCACAGCCTGCTTAGCATCTCTCGGATTGTCGGCATTTGTTCTGATCTTCAGCGTTCTTATCTCATCAGCCCATGACATGATTTTCCCAAAGTCTCCAGAAAGTTCAGGCGGAACAGTCTTTATCTGACCTTTAAGCACATCGCCTGCACTTCCGTTAAGTGATATGTAATCTCCTTCAACAAATGTATACTCACCGATTCCCAGTTTCTTATTATCTTCATCAACCTTAATCTCTGAGCATCCTGACACGCAGCACTTACCCATTCCCCTGGCAACTACCGCAGCATGAGATGTCATTCCGCCTCTTGCTGTAAGTATACCTTCTGCAGCAACCATACCTGCAAGATCTTCAGGTGATGTTTCAAGTCTTACCAATATTACCTTCTCGCCATTGGCTGCAGCTGCTTCTGCATCTGATGCATTGAAGTAAATCTTACCTGTAGCCGCTCCCGGAGATGCCGGAAGTCCCTTTGCAAGTTTTTCCGCCTTAGCCAGCTCTGCTTCATCAAACATAGGGTGCAAGAGCTGATCTATCTGTGCAGGTTCTATTCTCATAATGGCAGTTTCCTTATCTATAAGGCCTTCTGCCTCCATATCAACTGCTATTTTTACAGCCGCAGGAGCTGTCCTCTTCCCGTTTCTTGTCTGAAGCATGTAGAGTTTTTCCCTCTCAACGGTAAACTCCATATCCTGCATATCTTTATAGTGGTTTTCAAGGAGTTCTGCAATCCTCACAAATTCTTTGTATACTTCAGGGAACGCCTGCGCCATTTCAGCGATAGGCTGAGGTGTTCTGATACCCGCAACAACATCTTCTCCCTGAGCGTTAACCAGAAATTCTCCAAACAGCGCCTTCTCACCGTTAGCAGCATTTCTTGTAAATGCAACACCTGTTCCGGACGTATCGCCCATATTTCCGAACACCATAGACTGTACGTTTACTGCAGTACCGATGCTGTCAGGTATTTCATTGAGTTTTCTGTAAAGTATAGCTCTGTCGTTGTTCCATGATCTGAATACCGCCATTATAGCTTCCATCAGCTGATCTTTAGGCTGCTGCGGGAAGTCTCTCCCCATTTCTTCTTTAACAAGAGCCTTATACCCTGATATGATATCCTTAAGATCATCTGTTGTAAGATCTACATCAAACTCACATCCTCTTTCTTCCTTCTTTCCGTCGAATATAGCATCAAACTTTCTTTTGTCGATTTCCATAACTACATCGCCGAACATCTGAATAAATCTTCTGTAGCTGTCATATGCGAAACGAGGGTTTTCAGTAAGTGTTGCCAACCCTTCTACTGTCTCATCATTTAAACCCAGGTTCAAAATAGTATCCATCATTCCAGGCATGGATATCTTAGCTCCGGAACGAACTGAAACCAGCAGCGGATTGCCTACATCGCCGAACTTCTTGCCTGTCACGTTTTCAAGCTCTTCCAGCTTTTCGAAAATGGATTCTACGATATCATCTCCGATAGTCTTTCCTTCTTCATAATATCTGTTGCATGCTTCAGTAGTTACTGTGAATCCGAAAGGTACAGGCAGGCCGATCTTCGTCATCTCTGCCAGATTTGCGCCCTTTCCGCCCAACAAGTCCTTCATGTCCTTTGAGCCTTCATTAAATGAATAAACAAATTTTTTCATTTTTCCTTTTACTCTCCTCGCTTTAATAATTAAAAGACTAATCTTTGTTCTATATATTCTTTGACCTGTTCTACAGGTATGCGAATCTGTTCCATTGTATCTCTGTCTCTTATTGTTACACAACCGTCTGTCTCAGTATCAAAGTCAACACAGATAGAGAATGGGGTTCCTATCTCGTCTTCTCTCCTGTATCTTTTCCCGATAGATCCTGTAACATCATAATCAACAGGAAAATATTTTACAAGTTCTTCATAAATAGGTTCCGCAACAGGAGCCAGTTTCTTTGCCAGAGGCAGTACCGCAGCCTTAAACGGAGCCAGAGCAGGGTGAAGTCTAAGTACTGTTCTCACATCCTCTTTGCCTTTGCTGTCTGTGAGAACCTCCTCGTCATATGCATCTGTAAGGAATGCCAGAGCCACACGATCTGCTCCCAGAGACGGTTCTATACAATATGGCACATATTTTTCATTTGTTTCCGGATCAAGATAGCTCATATCCTGACCTGAATGTTCCATATGCTGCCTAAGATCAAAATCTGTTCTGTCAGCTATGCCCCAAAGCTCTCCCCATCCAAACGGGAATCTGTATTCTATATCTGTAGTAGCATTGCTGTAATGGGAAAGCTCTTCCTCATCGTGGTCTCTGAGCTTTATATTTTCTTCCTTCATTCCCAAAGATTTAAGGAAGTTTACACAATAGTCTTTCCAATAAGCAAACCACTGAAGATCTGTTCCGGGAGCGCAGAAGAATTCGAGCTCCATCTGTTCAAATTCCCTTGTTCTGAAAATAAAATTTCCCGGTGTTATTTCATTTCTGAAAGATTTTCCTACCTGAGCTATTCCAAAAGGCACTTTCTTTCTTGAAGTTCTCTGTACATTTTTGAAGTTTACAAATATTCCCTGCGCAGTTTCAGGTCTGAGAAAAATCTCTGCCTTTGAATCCTCAGTAACACCCTGAAACGTTTTAAACATCAAATTAAACTGTCTGATTCCCGTAAAATCGGCTTTTCCGCATTCAGGACACTTGATGCCTTTTTCTTCGATAAAAGACTGCAGCTTTTCATTTGACCATCCGTCTACAGTGATATCATCCATACCCTGATCTTTCAGCCATCCTTCGATGAGCTGATCTGCCCTGAATCTGGATTTACAGCTCTTACAGTCAATCAGAGGATCTGCGAAACCTCCCACGTGACCTGAAGCCACCCATGTTTGCGGATTCATCAATATTGCTGCATCAAGACCTACATTATATTTTGATTCCTGCACGAATTTTTTCCACCAGGCTTTCTTGATATTATTCTTGAATTCCACTCCCAGCGGACCGTAATCCCATGTATTGGCAAGTCCTCCGTAGATCTCTGAGCCGGGATATATAAATCCTCTGTTCTTTGCAAGGGCTGTAAGCTTCTCCATTGTTACTTCTCTGCTCATGTTTTATTACTTCCTTCTTTTCGTCTTATTTTTCTTCTTCCTGTTTTAAAGATTCTTCTGCCGACTCGCCTTCTGTCTTTGTGTCAGCAGTCGGATCTTCAGCCGTATCAGAAGCACTTTTCTCAACATCTATGCTGTCAACATCTTCATCCTCTGCCTTTATCTCCACATCCGAATCATTTTCCTCAAAACACTCTGAGAAATCAAACTCTTCAGTATCTTTCTTCATGCGACTCATGGCTTCTTCAGCCTTTTCTTTTCCCTTCTGATATATCTGTGAACTTTTTTCCTTCACTTCATCCACGACAGTACTGCTCTTTTCAACTACCGTTCCCATGGCATCAGTGACTGCATCGCTTACATCTATAATAGTCCCGTCATCTTTAATTACTTCTATGGTACACTTAAATCCAAATGCGGCGACTACTGCGACTACAGAAGCTAAAGGGGCTATCACTACTCCTACTATTCCTGCGTTTACGGGAACATTGAGAACTATTTCACCCTCCCTTTTCACCTGTATCTTTGAAACGTTTCCTTTGCTCACAAGTGCTTTGATACTTTCAAACAAGGCTTCTCCTTTTTTCCCGAAACCTCTCTTTTTCTGCCCTGCGTTTATTGTCTCCTCTATAGCTATTATTGCATCTACCACACTGCCGTCAGCCTCTTCCAATGCTGCTTTGGCCTCGGCATATGTTACCCCCGTTCTATCTTTCACCAATTCTATCTTCTCTAATGTGATTTCCATATTTTACCTCCTGTTCATATTTATACTTATATAAGTTTTTCACTTTTCAAATCCGAAGCATCCAGATAATATGCCGCATAATCTCTTATTATCTTCTGCAGCAGCTTACCTGCGTCTTCTTTCAATGCAAGGTTTTCCAGTTTTTTTAACGGATTCGCCGTAAAATACTTCAATATATCTAATATACCAAATTTAACATCATAAATCAATGTATGACGTTCTAAATTTTCAATACTTTGAAGGCAGTCACTACATACTATACCGCCCTCCTTCACACTGAATTTAACCGCAGCTTTCTTCTCTCCGCACACCGCACATCGTTCAAGCTGAGGCATAACTCCTGAATATTTAAAAACTTTCGTTTGATATGCCAGTACAAGTGTTCCGATTCCCTTTTTTCTCATTTCAAGCAAATCAAAAAAATCAATAAGAAGATTAAATATCGCAGGAGCAGGTACCTCTTCCGACAATACCCGTTCGGTAAATTCCAAAACATAAGCTCCGTTCATATATTTATCCACATCTTCTCCTATGCCGTAGTAGCTTTTTAGGACATCTGCGCTGTTTATATTATAACTGTCTCTGTTTTTAAACAGCTCATATCTGCCATAAGTAAAAGGTCTCAAAGCCAGAGAACTTTTATTTTTTCCTCTTTCGGCTATACTGGTCCCTGCACTTATCTTACCGTACTTTTTGGAAAAGAGAAGTATCATGCGCCTTCCATATGAAGTTTTCACTTGTCTGAGCACAATGCCCTCTGTATCCGTAAGCAATGTCCCCACCTACTCCTTATATCCAAAATTGGAAAGTGCGATATCGCTGTCTCTCCAGTTTTCTTTGACTTTTACCCAAAGTTCTAAAAATACTTTCTCTCCCAGCAGAGCTTCTATTTCTTCTCTGGCGCTTTTCCCTATTCCTTTCAGCTTTCTTCCGCCTTTTCCAATTATCATTCCTTTATGAGACTTTTTCTCACAGTATATTACCGCACTGATCTTTGTGATACTGCTTTCTTCTTTAAACTGCTCAATTTCCACGGCAACACCATGAGGGACTTCTTCCTGAAGATACATCAGAATCTTTTCCCTTATGATCTCGCTTACTATAAATCTCTCCGGATGCTCAGTGACCATGTCATCAGGAAAAAACATAGGTCCCTCTTCCATAAAACCCAGAGCGCATTTTATCACATCATGAACATTTATGCCTTCTTTTGCAGAAACGCCGAATATATTTTCAAATATCTCAAGCTGGTCATACTCATTGTATATCTCCTCAAACACATCAGGCTCCATCTTGTCAATTTTATTTATTACCAAAATCTTGGGAGTTGTCACCTCATTAAGCATATCTACTATATATTTGTCTCCCGGCCCTGCCGACAGTCTATCATCCACTATAAAAATAACAGCTTCTACTTCTTTAAAAGTATTGACTGCCGAATCTGTCATATATTTTCCGAGTTTTGTCCTCGGTTTATGGATGCCGGGCGTATCTATGAATACCATCTGAGTATCCTCGTTTATATTATCATCAGCATAATGAGTGTATATACCTCGTATGGCATTTCTCGTAGTCTGAGGCTTATCTGTGGTTATGGCTATTTTCTCACCCAGAATTGCATTAAGCAATGTGGATTTTCCTACATTGGGCCTTCCTACAATACCTACAAAACCTGTCTTCATAAATAATCTCCTGTTCTTTCACATCAGCGCTTTAAGACAAATCCAACAGGGAAAAGCTGACTAAGCTTTCTCACATTTAGATTTTCTCTATCTGTACCTGTAATAATATATAATTCACTTCCGAATTCATACATAAACTGTCTGCATATCCCACAAGGAAAAGATTCCGTACTGCCGGCCGCCACAGCAATGGCGACAAACTCTCTTTCTCCTTCCGATATGGCTTTGACAAAGGCGGTCCTCTCTGCACATATTGCGGCTCCGTAAGACGAATTCTCCACATTCACCCCGGTATATATACTTCCGCTTGAAGTTAAAAGAGCAGCGCCTACTTTAAAGCCGGAAAAGGGAGCATAAGCGTTTTCCGATATCTTTGAGGCAGTATCATATAATAATTTTGCCATTTTACTGCTGATCATTTTTTCTGTATTTTCTTTCACTTCATCTTCCTCTCAAGGCCCAGCTCGGACATGATCTCTTCTTCTCTTTTTCTCATATCCGCCTTTTCCTGTTCATTCATGTGATCATACCCCAGAAGATGCAAAACACTGTGAACAAACAGATACACGAATTCTCTCTCCTCACAGTGACCGTATTCTTCTGCCTGCCTCTTTGCCTGTTCCGTACAAATCACCACATCTCCCAAAAGTATCTCTTCACCATCATGTATCAGGTTGAAATCTTCAATCATAGGAAATGACAGCACGTCTGTATAATTATCTATATTTCTGTACATTTTGTTAAGTCTTTGGATTTCTTCCTGAGATACAAAACTCAGACTGATTTCTGCATTGATCGGAGACAGACCTTCTCCCTCCATACACAATGAAGCGGCTTTTGTAAATATATCCATAATCCTGCTGTTTTTTTCTATTTCGCTGCTGCATAAGATTCTCATATGACTGTTATTCTTCCTCCTTAGGCGGATGAGCTTTGTAATATACATCATAAGCATTGATTATTTTCTTAACAAGCTGATGCCTCACAACGTCCACATCCTTCATATAACAGAAACTGATTTCTTTTACATCTTTAAGAATTCTTGAAGCCTCTATAAGACCTGATTTCTTTCCTCTGGGAAGATCTATCTGAGTAACGTCCCCTGTCACTACTACTTTTGATCCAAAACCCATTCTTGTAAGAAACATTTTCATCTGTTCCGGAGTAGTATTTTGAGCCTCATCCAATATTATAAATGAATTATCCAGAGTTCTTCCTCTCATATAAGCAAGAGGAACCACTTCTATCACTTCTTTTTCCTTCAGTCTCAGAGCACTTTCTCTTCCCAGCACATCATACAGAGCATCATATAGAGGTCTCAAATATGGATCCACCTTTTCCTGAAGATCTCCCGGAAGAAACCCCAGACGCTCTCCCGCTTCAACGGCAGGTCTTGCAAGTATTATCTTCTGCACTTCCTTATTCTTAAAAGCGTTTACTGCCATAGCTACAGCGATGTACGTCTTACCCGTTCCCGCAGGACCTATCCCAAATACGATATCTTTTTTCCTTATGCAGTCAACATAGACCTTCTGTCCTATGGTCTTGGGTCTTAACGGTTTTCCTTCATGAGTAAAACAGATTATATCTCCGCCGACGTTCTCCTTTTTATATGAGATTCCGTTATGACTCAGATCTGCAATATAGTTTATCTTCTGCTCGTCCAACTTTTCTCCTCTTTCCAAAACACCCATCATCTCTCTGATTATCTTTTCTGCTTGAGATGTATTGGCGCCCTTTAATATCAACTTATTGTCTCTTTGTATTATATCTACATTCAAATTGTCTTCTATCAATTTGAGATTCTTGTCAAGCCCGCCAAAAAGCTCTCCCCTGTCTATGGTATCGCTTATATCGACATTCACCATATCAGCTTTTTTTCCTTTGTGATCTTCCAAATAAATTCTCCTTTTGACATAAAATCCTTATTCCGTAATATTACACATTCTTATTATATTTTCTTACAGAGGAAAATTCAAACTATTTATTCCTCTAACTGATTTTCTTCTGTTTTTTCTTCTTCTTTAACCTTTATTATTTTTTCTGCTCCTATTTCTTCCAGCACTTCCAAAAGAACATCTGCCTTTATAACACCCTGACTTTCTGAATAATCTATATTCTGTGTCAAAATTTCTTCGCCTTCTTTCAGATTATCTTTCTGGTACTGCCTCACAGCAGCTTCCACTACTTCTTTAACCTTATTCATATCACGATGCCGCTCTTTTATTTCAACTTCTTGTATTTTAATAAGTGATATCTTTACAGGCAGAGGTTTCACAATATCAAGGATTTTTATTTCTTCTCTTTCCGAGACTTCATATTTATTTAACCCTGCTGCTGTATCTACCTCTGCATCACCGAATTTTATATATATACCGGGAATAAATTTCCCTGTTTTCTCTTTTCTTCTCTGATTTTTCTCAACATAATATGTGAGTCTGAGAGGAGCTTTAGCATATACCTGTCCTGATGCATGACTGTACATTGTAAAAATATCATCTCCCCTGCTGTAATCACTGCTCTGATATTCAAAAGCTCCACTTATAAGAACATCTCCTTTATTGACATATTCTCCTTTCTGAACACATGCATTGCCTTTCAGCGGAAGAATTTTCTCTATCATACCTGCCCGGTCTGCTACGATATCTACAGGAGTCTCATCTTCCACTTCAGCTTCTTCCTGTTTAGACGCCTCTGAAATATCGACTTCCACAAGTCGGCCATCTTCATATACACTTACCCATGTTATCTGCCCGAATTCTCTGTACAAGGCCTCTTTGATATGATTATAATCCTCAGACTTTCTGGCTCCCTCATAAAGGCCTGCATCAGCAATGACTTTCCGTAAGCTTTCCTCGCTTATACTTCTGTAACCGTCTATTCTTATTTCAGCAACAAACAGACTCTGATAAAAAATAAAAGCACCCAGTAAAAAGGCGCCTACAATTGCTGTTATATTGGCTTTCATGCTTTTGAAAAGTGGAATAACTCCGCCCTCTTTTAAAACAGTCACTTTATATGAATGTCCCGCCGTTTTTTTTAGCCCCTGAAAATCCTCCCCCTTTATCTCAACGGTAGATTCCAGGGGATCTTTCCACTTTAGGTTTCTCATAGGGATCCCGTTTTTCATGCACTTGTTGACAATACCATTTAGGTCAGTACCTTCAACCTTTATCTTCTTGTAATGACGCAAAAAACCGAATTTCTTCAACTTCACCTGACACCAGCATCCTTCCCTCTTTAAGTTCAGTTATGACAAACCCATCCCCTGTGACAGAAGTATACTTCTGTCCGTTAAAAACGACTATCTGACTGTCGGTCAGCAGCATCACTTTCTTAACATTGTCCAGTACAGTGGTTTTTCCTGTTACCAGAACCCTCGGCATATTCAGCGCAAAGTCAAACAGCAGCTCTTCCTTGATGGACATGGCATCTCCTTGATTTCGTATTTGCTAACACTCATATAGCATGATAAATTATATTCAGTTTTTAAAGAAATATCACATTCAATATTTTCTCTGCCGTCTTTATTCCATCGACTGCAGCAGACATTATGCCTCCTGCATATCCCGGCCCTTCACCGGCAGGAAAAATACCTTTTATATCAGACTGATGATCACTGTCTCTCAATATCCTCACAGGTGACGAACTTCTGGTTTCCACCGCTGTCAAAACAGCTTCATCACTGTCAAAGCCCAAAAGTTTTTTTCCGAAAAACGGCATGGCTTCTATTATCGATTCAGCAGCAAATTCCGGAATACTTTTTCTTACTGCATCATTATTATTTTCACGAAAATTTTTGTACTTAGTCTTAGGAAGATTTCCCTTTCCGTTTTCATATGCAAGTCTCTCATATTTTCTCTGAAACTCGACTCCCGCCAGAGGATGCTCCGATGGAAAATCTTCTCTCAATACATCCACAAGAAGCCCGCTGTTTGCATATATGCCCTTTCTGTCACTGTTGCTCATTCCGTTTGTCACGGCAGTATGTCTTTCAGATGCCGCATTTATCACTGATCCGCCGGGACACATACAAAAAGTGTACACCCCTCTGCCGTTTTGACATCTGTGATTCAGCTTATAATCTGCTGCTCCCAGCGTTTCTGCCAATACTGCACTTCCGTACTGAGCTCTGTCTATATCCTTCTGAAGATGTTCTATCCTCACCCCTATGGAAAAAGGCTTCTGCTCCATTTTAAAACCTTCACGGAAAAGCATCTCGAATGTATCTCTGGCACTGTGGCCTATGGCGAGAACAAGGCTGTCTGTTTCCAGTTCAATGATTCCCGCTCCACGCTGCAAAAGCTTCACACCTTTAATCCGTCTTCCTTCGGCGCTTTCCTCTGTTATGATACCATCAAGCCTTGTATCAAAAAAAATATTGCCACCCAGAGACTCTATTTTATGTCTTATGTTCTTAACAATATCTCTCAGCTTGTCCGTTCCTATATGAGGTTTCTGCTTGTAAAGTATTTCCTCATGGGCTCCTGCCTCTGTAAATTCCTTCAAAACCTTAGATATCCTAATATCTTTTATTCCTGTAGTCAGTTTGCCGTCAGAAAACGTTCCCGCGCCTCCTTCTCCAAACTGAACATTTGATTCAGGATCCAAAACGCCTTCACTCCAGAATTTTTCAACAGACTTTACTCTCTCATCCACCGATTGTCCCCGCTCTATCACCACAGGCCTTTTTCCCGCCTCGGCCAGTATGAGAGCGGTAAACATTCCACACGGTCCAAAGCCTGCTATAACAGGTCTTTTGTCGTAATCCCACGGTCCTGTCTTTTTTGCCATACTGTCATAATCTCTGTTTGAAGGACTCTCAAGACTAAGCTTTTCCCTGCACGAAAAATCAACGGTGTACACCAGCCTGATATCGTGCTTCTTTCTGGCATCTACCGATTCCTTTACAATCTGCATGTCGTATATTTTAAGCTTTGGCTTTCTCAGCTTTTTTCTTATTGCCTTTGGGATATCGTCCCTGCTCTGACCTACGTTAAGCTTTATCTGGTTTATTCTGTATCTCATTTCAACCTTCCATTCAAAGTTTCAGCGGCTCTTATTGCTGTCTCCCACGCATTCTGCAGATTATATCCTCCACACGGTCCTGAACATTTATAATCTCTCCGGCAAAAAACAGCCCCTTTACTATCTTTGATTCCATGGAATCCATATATATCTCATTAAGGCATACGCCTCCCGCTGTACATTGGGCATTTTTCCAGCCTTTGACTCCTTTGACGGGAATCCTCCATCTTTTTATATTATCAAGGCTCACACAAGATGCCAGTTTATCCGATAATATCCCAAACGATCCTGATCTTTTCTCCAACTGTTTCTGTGTAAAATCAGGCGCCAAATCAAGCTCCAGCACATACCGCTTTAAAGCGGTATGAAACTGCTCTCCCTCATCAGCTTTTATATAAGGTGTAATATTAAATACACATATACCTGAAATCCCATCTTCGGTAAACTGTATTTCTCCTGTCTGTCTGCAGATCATATCCCCATCCTTATAAAGGCTAACTGTACCTCTGGCTCTTACACCTTTAATCGTCCTGAAATCTCCACACTGTATCGGCGCTAATATCGGATATACTTTTTCTATACTATGTCCCAATGACTTAGCAATGGAATATCCGTCACCCGTAGTTCCGAACTGGGGAGCTGCTTTTCCTCCCATAGCCATAATCACATTATCCGCCAATACACATTTCCCTTTTTCGTAAGAAACAAAAAAATAGCCCTTACTGCATGAGATCCCGTCGACACAAATATCCGTTATGAGATCCGCCCCTTTCCCTTTGATTGCTCCGAGCAATATTTTAACCACATCAGGAGCATGATTTGAATAGGGAAAATATCTGCCCTCATTATCACTGTAGGTTTCAAGTCCCAGCGATTTAAAAAAATCCAGGGTCAGATCTTTGCCCTCACAGGCGGCGTTAGTAATATTACATCGTCCTCCTCCTGTCGCCATGATCTTTTTCCCCGGAATCTCGTTCTTTTCCAGCATACAAATACTTATACTGTTATTTAAAGAGGCAGCGGCAGCCAAACCGGCAGCCCCACCCCCTATAATACATACATCATATTTTTTCATCTGTCCGCGCCTCTCCTGATCCTCCGTCAGTTTCAGATTCGGCAGCTTCTCTCATTTTAAGCCGTTCTGTAACTTTTTCGGGAGTCTCGTCTTCATCGGTGATCTTAATAGGTTCACGCTTTCTTTTATATATTTTTACATATGATTTCTTTTCATGAGGCATATGAATACCCAGCTCTATGATATTGACTCCTTGCATTACCATAAACATTCCCAGAAGCACTGCTGTAGTCATCCACATCACCAGAGGATTTATGAAGCCGAAAATTCCCACCAATACAGTAAGTACTCCTGTCGCCATAGTTACTCTGAAGTTACTGCGTTTCTTCTCTTTATTGATATGTGTAGCTGCTTCCACACGAAGAATTCCCGATACAAGCATCCACATTCCAAATACCATGGGAATCGCCGTATCAGCCACCAGCTGATTGCACAATACGAGTATCCCAAGAAGAAGTGTTATCAACGCGTCAGTCAGTATCCAACCATTGTTGTCTCCCTTGTTGTAAAGACCTCTTCCGATAAAATAAGCAAGCGCATGTATAAGGCCGTTTAAAACCATAACCAATCCAACGATGAAAGCCAGAGACAGAAAAGTCTGTCCGGGATTCATAAAACAAAACGCTCCCGTCAATACCATAAGGATACCGCTTAATATTGTCCAGATTCTCATATGTTACTTACTCCTTTACCAAATGTCATCAAATTCTTTCGTCTGGAAGCCGTCTTTTTCAGATTTTTTCTCGATCTTATTCTTTTCTGTCAGCTTAAAAACAAAAAACAGAGCTCCTGCAGCCAACAAAACTATTCTCATAATCCTGTTTATCTTTGCAAACATAATCGCTACCTCTCTTACTAACTTAGTCCAATACTTTTTTTAATTATAACACAAATCTCCTTTCAAGAAAAAGAAGATTATGTGTTTTCCCATAATTATCCTTTGCGTTCATTCTTTCTCCCATCATACTAATAAAAACTGTAGATTTATGATGGATACATGATATAATTATTCAGAAAATATATAAACATTGAAAATGGAGGATAGAAGAAGTGTATATTACAAAAAAAGCAGACTTATCCGAAAAAAAACGCGGTATGATAGTCTGGGGCTATATAATAGGTATTATGGGCGTCATAAATCTGGCAATGGCGTTTTCAGATCCTCAGGCACGGAAGACTATACCTGTATCGATAGCCTTCATCGTTATCGGAGCATTCATGATATTGCGAGGCAGGAAAAATAATAATGAAAGAGTCAAATTAATCAATCTGGCAAAAGAGCTCAATATCTTTTTTCTCAACGAAGAAAATTATTCGATACCTCTTGCTAAAGTTGCCTCAGCTATATCAATGTCCAGAGATGAAGCCAGAGATGTACTGAAAGAACTCATAAATCAGGAATATATTACTAATCTTTATATAGATAATCTTAACAGTCAGGTAATATTGACCGCAAGCAAAACTGCTCAGGGCCATCCACATTTACAGGCCATCAGTGTCACATGCCCGAACTGCGGCGCTTCCTGCACTGTGATACAGGGGCAGAAAAACAAATGTGAATACTGCGGAACAATACTTGTATAATTTTTAGAGGAAGATATTTCGGTATCATCGTCCAATGGCAAAATATACACGGTATCACAATAATTCATATGGGAATTTCATCTGTACTGCCGATATATGGGAGACTGAAAACAGTAAAGAAATCATCTAACTTCAGAAATAAAAATTTAAAAATAACAGGATATGCCGATACCATAAATGCATATCCTGTTATTTTATCAAACGTGCTGCTTTCTCCTTTTTTTGATCATAATAACATTAAATAATCCAAAACATAAAGGAAACAAACTCATGGACAGAATCATACTTCACTGCGATATGAACGGGTTTTATGCATCTGTCGAACTTATCGACAAACCGCATTTAAAAAACAAACCCATGGCGGTATGCGGAAACCCTGAAAACCGCCATGGAATCATACTGGCAAAAAATGAAATAGCAAAAAAATACGGAATCATGACAGCGGAAACCCTGTGGCAGGCGAGAAAAAAATGCCCCGCCCTTCAGGTGGTCCCTCCTAATCACAATAAATACAGGCATTACAGTAAACTGATAAACAAAATATATCTCAAATATACCGATATGGTTGAGCCTTTTAGTATAGACGAATCCTGGCTGGATGTAACAGGAAGTACCAATCTGTTCGGAAGCGGCAGTCATATAGCCGATACCATCAGATCCACCGTGAAAGAACAACTCGGTCTTACCCTTTCAGCAGGAGTTTCTTTCAATAAAATCTTTGCAAAAATGGGAAGTAATTATAAAAAACCCGACGCTACTACAGTAATAACAAGAGAAAATTTCAGGAATATCCTCTGGCCCATGAATGTCAGGGCTATGTTCTTTGTCGGAAAGGCCACAGCTAAGAAACTCCATGAGTTCGGAATAAATACCATTGGACAACTGGCCATGTCAGACAAAAGCATGATATCAGATATATTAGGCAAGCAGGGCAGTGTAATACACGATTATGCCAATGGGCGTGACACTACTCCCGTACTGCATTACAATCAGCTGGAACAGATAAAATCCATCGGCAACGGAACTACTTTCAGAAGAAACCTTCAAGGTATGGAAGATATAAGAGTTGCCGTTATGGGTCTTGCCGATACTGTAGCCACACGCCTCAGAAAACATAAAATGAAAGCATTCGGAGTAAAAGTAGATATCAAAGATCCCAGCCTTAAAATCATTTCAAGACAGCAGCAGCTCAACAATCCGACGAACCTTACAGAAATCATATCAGACTGCGCTGTATCTATAATAAAAAAATCATGGAGACTGAGAGACCCCATCAGAATGCTGACCATAACAGCCATCAATCTTTGTGATGAAAACCAGGCCCAGCAGCTTTCCCTGTTTTCCGATGAAAATATAAACGTAGAAAAGAGCGAAAAAGCAGAGAGGGCGATGGACAGCATACGGGAAAAATTCGGATCGGGAGCCATCAATTTCGGATCAATCATCAACAATGACATAGGCCTGGATGTAAGCACCCTTCCTGATAAAGACACTAACGATTAGCAAAATACCGGTCTGCAAACAACATATCTTTTTGCAAACCGGCATATTTTTTTATTGTTTTTCTATTGTTTCTATCAACGCCGTAAGACTGCTCATATTATCTATGACATAATCAGCTCCTGCCGATAAATAAACTTCCGCGATTCTTGCCTTTTCTTTTTCCTTTTCTGCATCAGCCATCTGATTATATTCTTCTTCAGACATTCCCATAACCGAGCTGCCTTCAATAATACCTATAGATATCAGTCCGGCATTTTTCCCTTCTGTTATGTCTGCTACAGTATCTCCCACCTTTATGGCTGCTTCTGCCGAAGAAACTCCCAGCCTTTCCATGTTGCGAAATATCATGTAAGGATATGGCCTTCCCTTTCCTTCTGTATCATCAGGTGTAAAACAGGCATCAGGCTTATAGCCTTTTTTCGCAGCCTCTGCAGCAACTATCTTCATCATTTCCGCATTATACCCTGTAGTGGAACCGATCTTTATCCCTTTAGCTCTGAGCTCTGTCACAGCCTCCGTCACATATGGCTTTGGGGTGCCAAATTCAGAAAGTATATCCATGATAAGCTCCTCACTGAGCTTATATATGCGGTCCACATCACTGATTTCCCACGGTCTTCCTTTTATGCGAAGCCACTCCCCGGAAATCCTCGGCATCTGCATCACTGTATGAACATGATCCCACTTGGGAAGTCCCATAGGTTTTCTCACTTCATCAAGAGACGGCGTAATTCCAAACTGCTGAAATGCTTTTAAAAATGCCTGCACAGGAGCTATTGAACCAAAATCAACTGTAGTTCCTGCCCAGTCAAATATTACAGCTTCTATCCTTTTCATTCTTTCCTCCAAATCCTTATGGCCGGCTATCTACATATCCCACCATTCTTCATGCATGAAAATATCCCGCTTTTTTAACTCCTTAAAAATAATTTCAGGCTCAAAAGCATTCTCAGGTATCAAGATACCGCTGCTTTTTACCTTACCCTGCGCCAGCAGCTGAGCAGCTATGGAAAGAGGTATTCCCACATTTTTAGTGTATGCTCTAAGCCCCTCCCAATCCTTTACAGAGCCGTCAGAGGCAGGATGCGTATGATATATGATACCGCGTTTTTTCACTCCATCCTTTATGCCTGCCACCTCGACGTGAAGGCTGTAGCCGTAAAGTTCCGTCTTCTTACCCTCTTCACTGTTTACGAGATAATCTCCTATAAGAGTCATCAGTCCCACCTTCTGATTGCCCACCTGTATTTCAGGATTTCTAAGTATACCGTAATCGTAAAGTCCTCTGACCAGTGTCATATTCTGCTTAGGCCATGTGCCTCTTACCTCTATCAGTCTTACTCCCTTGTCCTTTAACGCCTGTGACAGGGTTATGGTTTCGGAATGAGGAATTATGTACTGGACAGTGTCTCCGTAAGGCTGCGGAAGCTTTACCTCCCTGGGTCTTGCAAAAGGCGGAACCTGAATAAATTCTCCGTCTTCAAAGACCACTCTCGATTTTAGCTCCGGGTCATACTCATATGTGGTAGTTTCCGTAATGGACTTGGAAAATGCGAAAGGTCTAAAGGCTCCGTGTGATACGTATACCTCCTCCACCGTGTCCAACTGATTTGAAAGGTGCATGGCCATCATCTGCGTAACTCCCGGCGTCATCCCAAAGCCCGGAACGCAGACCTTTCCTGCCGCCTTAAACATTTCATTCCACTGATTTTCCTCACCGAAGCCATTGAGATTAACACCGCTGCACCCTGCCTTGGCTATACACTCAGTTGACTTGCCGTTAAGGGTTATCTGTGTGCCATCCATGACAACATCGTATCCCCTCATAAGCTGAGCTGTGGCCTCAACATCATTGACGTCCGCCTTTACAACATTGACTCTGTCATCATCAAGCCACTGTGCTACCTTTTCGGCTTCCTCAACATTATAATCTCCAATGGTTATGGTATCAAAATCCGAATGCTGTACAAGGTCCATTACAGACTCCCTGCTTATTCTTCCTGCTGCGCCCAAACAAAAAACCTTCACGCTGTTACCTCCCTGACTGCCTTAAGCAATCTATCTATATCTTCGCTGTAAACCTCCCCTATATTACCGATACGAAAGGTTTCGGCGTCTGAAACCTTCCCCGGATATAGGACAAATCCCTTTTCCTTCATTTTTTCATAAAAATCCTTAAACTCAAAAGAACTGTCAGGATAGCAAAACGCTGTTATTATAGGAGACTGCATACCTTCGTCAAGCAGGGTCTCATATCCTATTTCCTTCATGCCCTCTCTGAGCCTTTGCTGATTCTCGCTGTAGCGACTGTATCGCTTCTCTATTCCGCCTTCCTTATCCAGCTCATTCAATGCCTGCTGAAAAGCCCTTACTGTATGAGTGGGAGATGTAAATCTCCACTTTCCTTTTTTATCCATGGTCTTCCACTGATCGTATACATCCAGACTGTGGGAATGAGCATTGCCTTCACATAAAGCAAGCTTTTGTACAGAAGCTATGATGAAACTGAATCCCGGCACGCCCTGTATGCATTTATTTGATGAGCTTATGAGATAATCTATCCCCCAGCCCTCCATATCCATAGGAATCCCGCCAAAGGCGCTCATGGCATCTACTATTGTCATCTTTTCTTTTTCCTTTGCCAAAAGACAGATTTCTCTCACTGGATTTAAAATGCCTGTAGTCGTCTCACAGAAAACCATTGCTACATGGCTTATTTCCTTATCCTTATCCAAAATCTCATTGACCTTATCTATGTCAGGCTGTTCTGTTTCAGAAAACTCTGCCAGTACATACGAACGTCCCATGGTCTGCATAAAGCTGACCATACGTCTGCCATAAGCTCCGTTTGCTATTATCAAAAGCTTGCCGTCTTCCGGTACCGCAGTTCCCAAACAGGCCTCAACCCCGAACGAGCCGCTTCCCTGCATGAGAACAGCCGTATATTTTTCAGGCTGTGATGTGGCATACTCTGTAAGCCTTGTTCTTATATCCTGAACTACTCCTATGTTATAATCCTCATCCCACGTACACCAATCCCTGAGCATGGCATTTCGTACTGCCGCAGATGTGGACAGCGGTCCCGGTGTAAGCAGAATATACGGATTGTCCGGAATATCAGACAACACTTTTTCTGTTTTCATTTGTTGATTCACCTTTCTTTCTTATCTTATATACAACTATTTCATACAATCCTCTGGCTATGATATTCACAAGAAGTATCAGCAGACTCATAGCAGCTGCCTGAGCTATATCTCCTGCCTCCTCCATGTGGGTTATAGCTATAGACGCCACCTTAAACTGCGCGCTGTAGAGAAATACCACAGCCGAAACAGTGACCATTGAATTCATAAAATAGTATAGGAATATCTCCAGTATAGCCGGCAGAGAAAGGGGAACTATGACTTTGGTAAAACTCTTCCATGCCGGAATCTTCATACTGTCTGCTACATTTTCATAATCCCTGTCATGTTTTTTTAGTGCACTGCTTGCTGTCACAAAAGGAACCGAATAAAAATGAACTATATTAGCAAGCACCAGAATGATAACTGTACCATATATGAAATTCAGCGGATTACTCTTACTGTTAAAGAAAAATATGAAACTGAGGCCTATCACCATCCCCGGCAGCGCCAAAGGAACAGAGGAAAGCAATCTGCCGATATTTTTCAGCACACGCGAACTTTTGCTTCTCTCTATTAAATAGGCATATACGAAGACAAATATAGTTCCCAATACCGCCGTCAAAAGACTCATGACGATGGAATTTATGAAACTCTGTATGCCGCCTGTCGATTCGCTGAATGAAAAATGCTCAAAGGTAAAGCCCATCTTATATGGGTAATATTCTGTAAATGCTCCCATAAACAAAACGCCTACCATGATGAACAGACACAGACTCATACCTCCGCACACGATATAAAAAACAAGATCCCTTGATACAGATTTTTTTATTTTAAGAGTGCTGGCCTTTGAACTTATACTGTCATCTGCTCCTCTTGATGTCAATCTGTCTATACCGAAGCTTATAATCGCAGGTATCAAAAGTAATGTTCCTACCACTGCGCCCATGTTCATGTCAAATTGTCCTGCCACCTGCTTGTATATATCTGTAGCCAGAACATTATAGCTTCCTCCCACAACCTTTGGGGCTCCGAAATCAGTAAATGCCAAGGTGAAACAAACAAAAAGACAATTTATAAGCGTATACTTCACCGACGGCATTGTTATGTATCTGAACTTTTTCAAATTGCCGCAGCCCATGGTCTCAGCCGCATCATAAAGTCTGCCGTCAGTATATCTGAATGCTATGTAAAACATTAGGAACGCCTGAGGGAATGTATAGATTATTTCCGAAAGAATTATTCCTGTGCGTCCATAAAGCTCTATATCCCATCCCATGTCTGTTATCACTCCCTGGGTTCCAAACAGGTATACGAGACTGAGTCCGTGTACTACAGTAGGAAGAAAGAGAGGTATAAGGGCTGTATATCTAAAAAATTGCTTTCCCTTTATATTAGTCCTCGTAAGCCCATATGCGTATACAAATCCGAGAATGGTGCTTATTAATGCCGTAGATACTGATACATTTATGGTATTTCCTATGGATACCGACAGAGATGGAGTTGAGAAATATTCTATGTAATTCTCAAGCCCCACAAATGTCCCATCAGCTGCAAGAAATGCTTTTGAAAAAAGGCTGTACAGCGGGCATACTAATATGACAACAAAACACATCGTCATCACTGTCATGGTTATACTCCCCGGTTTCAGCCCGCCAGTACCGTCAAGACGTCTCATAATCAACCCACCTCATTATTGACATATCTCAGAATGCCTGTTTTGGGTATCTGAAAAAAGATCTCATCCTCTGAACGAAGCGCCAGCTTCTTTACAGTCTCCGATGATATATCCACACAGATAGGATCCTTTGAAGTAAGCTCTCCGTATACTCTTGTAAGAGGGCCTCTGAATTCTACTTCTTTTACCCTTCCTTCCCAGCTCTCTGCTCCGGAATTAGAAATTTCTCTTGATATACCTATTTTCTCAGGTCTTACACCAAGCATCTCTCCGTCACTTGCTCTGTAAAGATTCATGGTTCCTATAAAATTGGCTACAAATATAGTTTTCGGATCGTTATAAATCTCATGAGGTGTACCGATCTGTTCTACCTGAGCGTTATTCATTACAACGATCTTATCAGCCATGGTCAGCGCTTCTTCCTGGTCATGGGTAACCATGATAGTGGTTATTCCCAGCTTTTTCTGTATGTGGCATATCTCGGTTCTAAGCTTTACCCTTACTTTGGCATCAAGAGCCGACAGTGGTTCGTCAAGGAGAAGATATTCCGGCTTAAGAGCTATAGCTCTTGCCAAAGCTGTTCTTTGCTGCTGCCCACCCGAAAGTTGTGACGGATATTTTTTCCTGTGACCCTCAAGATCCACCATTTGTATCACTTCTTCACATCTTGAGCGTCTTTCCTCCTTGCTTAAGGCCTTCTGCTCTTTGAGTCCGAACATTATATTTTGCTCTACTGTCATATTGGGAAACAGTGCATAGGACTGAAACACTATCCCAAAATTTCGCTTTGAAGGAGGCAGTTTAGTACAGTCTCTTCCGTTTATCACAATTTTTCCGCCCGATGGCTGCTCAAGCCCTGCTATTATCTTAAGCAATGTAGTCTTGCCGCAGCCGGAAGGACCTAAAATGCTCACCATTTCTCCTTTTTCTATATCCACCGATACGTCCTTTAACACTGTCTGATCGCCGAAGCTTTTATTAACATTTTGAATAGATAAAAACATATATCTTATTCTCCCTTCTTTTCTTCGGCTGAAGAGAATTTACTACTCCTCAGCTTCTGACTTAGCATCATACTTTTCCATCCATGTTTTCAGAATATCGTCTCTGCTTGAGGCTGCCCATGAGAAATCATTTTCTATCAGCTGCTCTAAAGGGTCTCCCTCGTATCCTTCGTATTCGCCTACGTCATTTGTAGTTATTATAGGATAATTCTCTTTATAAAGAGCCATGGCGCTGTCGGAAATAGCCCAGTCAAGGAATGTATAAGCCACAGGGTTTATCTCGTCCTTATTAATCAGTGCATTAGCTTCAAGATCCCAGCCTGACCCTTCCTCAGGGAAGATTACCTCTACAGGAGCCCCATCCTCTTTCTGGCTGAGTCCGGCATATCCAAAGCTTATTCCTACTGCACATTCTCCTGACGATGCCATCTTTGCAGGTTTGGACCCTGAATGAGTATACATAGCTATATTTTCATCAAGCTTATCCAGATACTCCCAGCCCTCGTCTTCACCCATAAGCTGCAAAACAGCTGACACTGTAAGGAACCCTGTCCCTGATGAATTGGGATTTGACATTACTATATGACCTTTAAAAGCCGGATCCAGCAAATCATCATATGATTTTATCTCAGGCAAATTGAGCTTTTCAGCCTCTTCCGTATTCACTACGATTGCAGTTTCCCACGCATCTATGCCTACCCACGTAGGAGTGTCTTTATCCGACTTGAATTCCGGAAGAATTCTCTCTACTCCCTCGGGAGCATACCCTTTAAGCCCCCCTTGATCATCCAGCACCATCATAGATGAAGCGGCTGTTCCCCAGACAACGTCAGCCTGCGGATTGTCTTTTTCTGCAATCAGCTTAGCGGTGATTATTCCCGTAGATTCACGTACAACATTCACTTTTATATCAGGGTACTTCTTATTAAAATCTTCCAAATACGTACTGACCTGCTCGTCTTCCAGAGCTGTATATACTGTTAACTCTCCCTCCGTGGCCTTTTCATCTGTATTTACGTTTTTATCTTTATCGGAACATGCCGTAAATGACAGAGCCGAAGCTAAAACTGTCACAGATAAAAGAACGCTGAGTAATTTCTTCTTCATTTCTTTATTTCCTCCTAAATGTCTTAAAATATGATCATGACATGAACACATCAAAGTTCATTGATCCTTACAGCTGCATTTTATCTTTTACTTTTGCTTCAAACAAGCAAGGATATGTAAAGCTTCTGTCAATTAAAGAATTCCGCCGGTTGTTTTTTATGTAACTTTTCTACATTAAAGGCTCTTTTTCTAAAGAGATCTCTTCCGATATACGGCTTTGCCGTTTTATTTTTTCTGAGTATTTTTCATAATCTGACGAGAGAATACCACAGTAAATCATATCCACTACGGCAAGCTGGCTGCATCTTGAATAAAGCGTATTACTGTATAAATGCTGTTGGTTGCCTGTGCATAAAATAATATCTGCATACCTGTTTATAAGTGAATCTTCAAAATTTGTGATTGCCACCGTTGCTGCGCCTGCATCTCCGGCTCTTCTCAAAGCTTTTACCGTGCATGAAGAATATCCCGTATATGATATGCCTACAGCTGCGTCACCCTCCGTCAGGCTGCCGGCAGCCATACTCTGCCTGTAAATATCCTGATGATACACAGCGTTGATTCCCAAATATATAAGCTTACTGGCCAGATCTTCCGCAGCAGCGGATGAATTTTCGGCTGCCAATATCAGTACCTGCTTGCTTGCTGACATGATTTTTGAAGCCTTCATAAGTTCAAATACCGACAGATTCTTCAGAGTATCCTCCATTTGTCTGATACTGGCACTTATCACTTTCATAGGAATATCTATAAATTTTTCTTTAGGAGAAATATTAAATGTAAGAGATTTTTCAATCTCAAGCTCTTCTTTTTCTGCCATAATACTTTCTTTCATTAAAACTGTTTTTACTTCCTTAAAGCCAGACAGTCCCATGGCCTTTGCAAAACGTATAACCGTGGGCTGGCTTACTTTTGCAGACTCTGAAAGTCCTTCAATAGTAAGCTTGGATGGATCAAAACCTCCTTTTATTATTTCATCTGCCACTTTTCTTTCTGAAGGACGAAACAAACGATAATTCTTTCTTATCTTGATAATAAATTCCGTGCTCATATATGTACCTTTCTTACAAAACTTAACTCTATTTTATCTCCGCATGTCACAGAACTGTTCACGTAACAGCTCCTCAGTACAACATAACGGTTTGTTTTAAAGAAAAAACAACGATCTTTTGTTAATTATAGATTCTTACGGTTAAATCCCCGTCTGTTCTACATTAAATGTAGGTAAAATAAAATAATAAAAACTTTGCAACTAAAGATATAAAAAAAGACTGTCAAATTAAGGAAAATCTAAGCAATTCCCTAATTCGACGCCTTTTTCTTTAATGTCTGTAATTCTGTTGTCATCATCTGTTTCGGCTTTATTTTCTATATTCAGGAGCTGTCATAGTGTAAATCATTATAACAATTCCGTACTTTTTAATCATTTTTTTCACATTTTGCCCCTTTATCATATCTATGCCAGAGTCTCGGCTATTTCATAAAGATCAGCTCTGAAATGCTTCTTCATAGACAAAGCCTCTTCCAAATCATATGCGATTATCTCATCGTTGCACGTACCTATCGCTTTGCTTTCCTCATCATCGTAAAGGAGCTTAATAGCCTTTGCTGCCATCATACTGGCAAGCATCCTGTCACGTCCTGTAGGTGTGCCTCCTCTCTGTATATATCCCGGCACAACCGCCCGAGCTTCACGCCCTGTACGCTCCTGCACTGTTTCAGCCAGCTGATGTGAACTTATTTCAACGCCTTCTGCCTTAACTATTATGCTGTGAAGCTTACCCGATTGCTGACCTCTGAGAACTCTTCTGCACACAGAGTTTATATCAAACTCCATCTCAGGCAGCAAAATCACATCAGCTCCTCCGGCAAGCCCTGAATAAAGAGCTATATCTCCGCACTCTCTTCCCATAACCTCTACTATAGTAGTTCTTTCGTGAGCTGAAGCTGTATCTCTGAGATTCGATATCATAGATAAAACAGTATTCACCGCTGTATCAAAACCAATAGTATAATCTGTATATGCCAGATCGTTATCTATGGTCCCCGGCACCCCCATAACGGTAATGCCGAGTGCGGCAAGCTCAGATCCGCCTCTAAAAGATCCGTCACCGCCTATTACTACAAGCCCCTCTATTCCAAAAGTTTCAAGAATATTAACTCCATGTTTTCTTCCTTCTTCTGTTCTGAATCTTTCACTGCGAGCAGTCCTAAGTATGGTCCCTCCACGCTGCAGAATATCACCTACAGACTGCCACTGCATCCTTTCTATCTCTCCGTCCAGCAAGCCTTCGTAACCTCTCTTTATGCCATACACTTCCATCCCCATGGAAATACCTGTTCTCACAGCTGACCGTACAGCTGCATTCATACCCGGAGCATCTCCTCCACTGGTGAGTATACCGATCCGTTTCATATCGCTTTCCTTCCTTAGTCTCTTTCAGCCTTTGTAATTTTCTTCTCCCACTATATTTATGACAGCCGTTCTAAACTCCATATCAGGGTTTACCCACAGCTCCGGCTCAGTTCTGAATGACCCTCCTGTAGGCATATATACGATAGTCTGATACATTCCTTTATGATTTCTCATGATCTGCTTGATATCTTCCAGCATAACAGAAACATCACCCGAAGGAAGCTTTATCTTCACCAGCCCCGCAGGCTCTGTTTTTTCCGGTTTCGATACGGTGAAATTCATTCTTTTCTTCCTCGGCTCCTCTCTGTCAGATGATAAACCGCTTATTTCCTTAAGATCGGTTATCCTGTCAGCCAGAAGTTTAGGTACTTCCCCTTCTTTGAAATTTATAGTTCCTGAAATAGATATTATCCTGTCTTCCGAAACAAATTTTGCGTATCTTTCATATACGTTAGGGAAAACCACCACTTCCACAGTTCCGTAAAGATCTTCCATATCTATGAAGGCCATCATCTTGTTGTTTTTTGTTATCAGCGTTTTCTTTCCTGTTATTATTCCCGCCATAACTACATGCATACCATCTGTGATAAAACTGTGACTCTCACCGCTTTCTTCACTTTCCAGTACATCTGCCAAATCCTGCGCCGTCACGGTAACTGATTTCTCTATGATTTTTTCATATTCTTTCAAGGGATGTTCTGTGATATATACCCCAAGCATTTCTTTTTCCTGCGCTATAAGCATCTCTTTTTCAAAATTCTTCACATCCGGAAGTCTTTTTACCGTTTCATTTTCCTCCATAGCCTCGGCATTTATCTGAAAAAGAGTTATCTGCCCTTCTATTGTATTTTTGGCATTTGACTGAGCCGACTCCACGAGCTGCTCATATACAGCCATATGAGCAGCTCTGTTATCATTGAGACGATCCAGTGCTCCTGCTTTTATGAGACTCTCCAGCGCCTTTTTATTAATCTTATGGATATCAAGATTATCTATAAATTGAAAAATATCCTTCGGCTCGCCTTTTTCCTCTCTTGCTTCTATTATGGCATCGATAGGCGCTTCTCCTACATTTTTTACACCCATCAGTCCAAATCTTATTTTTCCGTTAGAAACAGAGAATTTCTTATGACTTTCGTTTATATCAGGCGGAAGAACTTCTATACCCATTTCACTGCAGTTTCTTATGTATTTTGCTGTCGAATCCGGATCTCCCATTACACTTGTCAAAAGCGCCGCCATAAATTCTACAGGATAATGCACCTTAAGATATCCCGTTTCATAAGCAACCACTGCATAAGCTGCAGCATGCGATTTATTGAAAGCATATTCTGCAAAACTTACCATTTGGTTAAATATTTCCTCAGCAGCCTCTCTCGGCACACCGTTATTCACACATCCGGCAATCTCAACATTCCCGTCTTCATCTGTCTTGCCATTTATAAAATATTCCTTCTCTTCCAGCATAACATCCATCTTCTTCTTACTCATAGCACGACGAACAAGATCCGACCTTCCATAAGAATAACCGCCCAAATCTCTTACAATCTGCATTACCTGTTCCTGATATACCAGACAGCCGTAAGTGACAGACAGTATAGGTTTCAGGCTCTCATGGATATATTGTATGTTTTCGGGATGTTTTTTATTGTCAATATACGTAGAAATCGAAGACATCGGACCCGGTCTGTAAAGAGAAATACCTGCGACTATGTCTTCAAAACAGTCAGGTCTGAGATTTTTCATAAATTGAGTCATTCCTCCGCTTTCAAGCTGAAATATTCCCTGTGTGTTTCCTTTTGCAATCATATCGAAGACATCTGCATCGTCATAATCCATCGATGAAAAATCTATCTTGACTCCATGGTTTTTCTCTATCATCTCCAGAGCATCTCTGATTATAGTGAGATTCCTCAATCCGAGAAAATCCATCTTCAAAAGCCCCAGTTCTTCTATAGTCGTCATATTAAACTGGGTAGAAAGCCCCTTATCCGCAAGATAAAGCGGCACATATTCGTCTATACTTTCCTTGGAAATAACAACCCCGGCCGCATGAGTAGAAGCATGCCTTGGCATACCTTCTACAGCCCTTGCCATATCTATGACTTTTCTTGTAGTCTCCTCGTTATCATACTTTTCCTTGAGTTCCGGACTCGTCTCCAATGCCTTATCTATAGTCATCTTAAGGGCAAACGGTATTGCCTTAGCAATGGCATCTGTCTCCGGATAGCTTACGTTTAGAACTCTTCCCACATCACGGACCGCCTGTTTAGCCTTCATTGTTCCGAATGTAATTATCTGAGAAACTTTATCTTCTCCATACTTTTCTATGACGTAATCTATGACTTCTCCTCTTCTTTCATAACAAAAATCTATATCTATATCAGGCATGCTGACTCTCTCCGGATTCAGAAATCTTTCAAATATCAATCCATATTTTATAGGATCTATATCCGTGATACGCAAAGTATAAGCCACTATACTGCCTGCTGCCGATCCTCTTCCCGGACCTACCATTATTCCCTTGTTCTTGGCATAATTTATAAAATCCCATACTATAAGAAAATACTCTACATAACCCATATTTTCTATAGTAGAAAGCTCATAATCCAGCCTTACCTGAAGCTCCTTCATATCATCTGCAGCCGCATCTTTATATCTCTGTTTCAGACCGTCTTCACACAATTTTCTCAGATATTCTCTGTTGGACATTCCGTCAGGAGCTTTAAAATCAGGCAAGTGAAGCTTGCCAAACTCAAAAGTAACATTACATCGCTCTGCTATCTTAGCTGTATTATCACATGCTTCCGGTATCGATGAAAAAATTTTTCTCATTTCATCTTCCGATTTCAGATAAAACTGATCGTTGGGAAATCTCATTCTGCCTTCTTCATCTATGGTTGCTGCCATCTGTATGCACATGAGTACATCCTGTGCCACAGAGTCCTCTTGTCTTACATAATGAACATCATTGGTGGCGACAAAAGGAATCCCTGTTTCTTTATGAAGACGCTTCATATCCGGAAGAATCCGCATCTCTTCTTCCAGCCCCTGATCCTGAAGCTCAAGGAAAAAATTATCCTCTCCGAATATATCGCGCATCTCAAGAGCCTCTCTTCTGGCCCCATCATAATCCCCATTGAGAAGCCTATGCTGTATCTCTCCGGCAAGGCAGGCAGATAAAGCTATTATCCCTTCGCTATACTTCCTGAGAACGTTCTTATCTATTCTCGGCTTATAATAAAATCCATGGCGGTATCCTTCTGACACTATTTTCATAAGATTTCTGTAGCCTTTATTGTTTTCAGCCAAAAGAACCAAATGTCCCATATGCTTATCTTTCTCTGAATCCTTGTCAAACAATGTTCTTGCCGCCGTATAAACTTCACAGCCTATGACAGGCTTTATGCCTTCTTTCAAACATTCTCTGTAAAAATCAATAACGCCGAACATCACTCCGTGATCGGTTATAGCTACAGAATCCATTCCCAACTCCTTGGCACGTGAGACAAGATCAGCAATACGTGATGCTCCGTCAAGTAAACTATATTCTGTATGTACATGAAGATGTGTAAATGCCATATCAATTCCTTCTTTTTATATGCAAAAAATATTTCGTTTATATAACTTATTTCTGTAATAATTATACCTTATTAGGTAAAAAAATCATACCGTAAAAAATTTTAAATGATTTCCCGGGAAAATGTATTTTTTTCCTTTAAAACTTATATTAAATAGAGTAGAATAAAAAAAGGTTTAAGGAGAAGATATGAAAAAATTTGTTATAACCATTTCCATAATTATTTTAATAATTATCATCGCATTCACCTGTGCAACGATAGCGTATTCAAAAACAGATTCTTATGAAAACAGTAACTTCCCCGACAATACAACGATAAACGGTATCGACTGTTCAGGACTTACTTACGAAGAAGCTGAATCAAAACTTACAAAAGAATGGAACTCAAAACACATCGTGATAACAGGCCCGTTAAGCGATGACATGGCTACCTTCACGGATTTTGACTGCACATATGATATAATGAAAGATTTAAAAAAATCAAAAACTCATTATATGGTATTCGCTGCAGCTAACCATTTTGCCAAAACTCCACTGGTTATTCAGTTTCCTATGGTAGTCAAGGATTACGGACAGCAGTTCAAAGAACGTGTTATTTCTTCATCTTTCCTCAATCAGGAAAAAGCAAGTGCCAGCAAAGACGCATATGTGGATCTTTCCGATCCCGATTTTCCCATAGTTCCCGAAAAATACGGAGATAAACCTAATGCGGAAAAGTTCTTTACAGATCTGCTTCACCATATTCAGACCGGTGAAATAAAATTCATGTACGAAGAAAAAGATTATTATACACTTCCGAAAATAACTGCAGAAGATGAAAGCCTCAAAGAATATCAGAAATACTGCAAGAAATATCTCAGTCAGAAAATTACATATGATATGGGAGATGAAACTTTTACCATATCAGCTGAACAACTTGCCAGTCTTATGAAAGATAATAAATCAGGAAAAGCAGATAAGGAAGCTGTAAAAAAATATGTTGCTTCCTTGGCGGAAAAATACGATAATATAGGAGCCCAGAGAAACTTCACATCACTGAGCGGAAGACAAATCAACGTAAGCGGCGGTACTTACGGATGGAAAATAGATCAGGAAAAAGAAGCGGAACAGCTTACAGCTGACATAAATTCTCATAAAGATATCACTCGCGAACCGCTATTCTCCGAAAAAGGTTACGGTAAATATTCCACAGATGTGGGAAATACATATATAGATGTAGATATTTCCGGACAGATTGTTAAATTATACAAAGACGGAAAGCTCCAGTTCAGTGCGAACTGTGTCACCGGATGCAAAACAGATGGAACCACCACAGATACAGGTACCTTTTACGTTCTCAACAAAGTACGGGATGTAGTATTAAAGGGAGATAATGCCGACGGCAGTAAATATGAAAGCCCTGTTAAATACTGGCTGGGTGTCACATGGGGAGGTCAGGGACTTCATGACGCAGACTGGCGAAATACTTTCGGCGGAAGTATCTGGATACGCGGGGGCAGCCATGGCTGTATAAACATGCCGCCAAATAAGATGCCTTCACTCTACAACGCAGCTGAAGTCGGAATGCCTGTAGTAATGCATTACTGAAAAATAAAAAGGACGCATATACTCGTCCTTTTTTATTACACACAGCACACCGTTACCGATGATTTTACTCTTTCTAAAGAAGAGACTTCTTCATTTTCTTTACATATTCTCTAATATAAAACACACTCTTATCTCCGTATTTTTCACATATTTTAACGATAGCCGAACCTACTATGGCTCCATCGCTTTTTTCCGCCATATTTTTTGCCTGCTCCGGCGTTGATATACCGAATCCGACAGCGCAGGGCAGATCACTATTCTCCCTGACCAGCTTTACCATTGTTTCCACATCTGTAGTTATATCTGAGCGCATTCCTGTAACACCTAACGACGAAACACAATATATAAATCCTCTGGCCTCTTTGGCTATCATCGCAATCCTGTCATTAGACGTAGGAGCTATCAGAGATATAAAGTCTATATTGTACTGTCTGCATACATCATCAAATTCTCTCTTTTCCTCAAAAGGTACATCAGGTAATATTATTCCGTTCATTCCAGCCTCTGCTGCTCTTTTTACAAACTTTTCAATCCCATAAGAAAATACTACATTAGCATAAGTCATAAACACCATAGGAATATCAGTATTTTTTCTTATCCTCTCTACCATTTTGAATATCTTATCAGTAGTAACTCCTCCTGACAGTGCTCTGACATTCGCCGCCTGTATCACAGGCCCTTCAGCTGTAGGATCTGAAAAAGGTATACCCAGTTCTATAAGATCAGCCCCCGCCTCTTCCATGGCATATACAATCTGCTCTGTAGTTTCCAAAGAAGGATCTCCGCATGTTACGAAAGGTATAAAAGCCTTTCCGTTTTTGAATGCATCTGCTATATTTTTACTCATATATATCCTCCCCTCTGTATCTGGCTATAGCTGCGCAGTCTTTATCACCTCGGCCCGATATCGTTATAACCACTATTTGATTTTTATCCATATGAGGAACTATTTTTCTCGCATATGCCACAGCATGCGCACTCTCTATAGCAGGTATTATCCCCTCCTTCTGTGAAAGATACTCAAAAGCCTCCACGGCCTCCTCATCAGTAACCGGTACATATTCAGCCCTCCCTATATCATGCAGATATGCATGCTCAGGCCCTATCCCCGGATAATCAAGCCCTGCCGATATAGAGTAAACCGGAGCAATTTGACCATACTTATCCTGACAAAAATAAGATTTCATTCCATGAAATATACCAAGGCTTCCCACAGATATAGTAGCCGCCGTTTCAGCAGTATTTATCCCTCTGCCTGCCGCCTCACATCCTATTAATTTCACAGACTCATCTTCTATAAAATGGTAAAAAGTTCCTATGGCATTCGAACCTCCTCCTACGCATGCCATAACTACATCCGGAAGTCTTCCCTCTTTTTCCATCAGTTGCTCTTTTATTTCTTTGGAAATAACAGCCTGAAAGTCTCTCACAATAGTGGGAAATGGGTGAGGTCCCATTACTGATCCCAGCACATAATGTGTATCCTCTATCCTATTGGTCCATTCTCTCATAGTTTCCGATACAGCATCCTTTAATGTGGCAGTTCCTGAAGTCACCTCATGCACGCAGGCTCCTAAAAGTTTCATTCTGTAAACATTTAAAGCCTGTCTTTCTGTATCTTCTCTTCCCATAAATATTTCGCATTCCAATCCCATCAGAGCCGCTGCAGTAGCTGTGGCCACACCATGCTGTCCCGCTCCTGTTTCTGCTATTACTCTCTTTTTTCCCATCTTTTTTGCTAAAAGAACCTGCCCCAAAACATTATTTATCTTATGAGATCCTGTATGGTTGAGATCTTCTCTTTTTAAATATACTCTGGCTCCTCCAAGATCTTTTGTCATATGAGCCGCGAGATACAGTCTTGACGGCCGTCCCGCATATTCATTGAGAAATTCCGTTAATTCACTGTTAAACTGAGAATCATCTTTATATCTGTTATAAGCGTCTTCCAGTTCCAGAACCGCATTCATAAGTGTTTCCGGTATATACTGCCCTCCGTGAACACCAAATCTTCCTCCTGTCATATTATTTCCTCCTGTCATATTCCCGTACTGCTTCAACTGTTTTAATTATTTTCTTCCTGTCTTTTATGCCTTCTGTTTCAAGACTGCTGCTCAAATCCACGGCATAAGGCTCCAGTCTGGATATAGCTTCTTTTAGGTTATATAAATCAAGTCCTCCCGCAAGAAAAAATTTTCTGCCTGCGCTTTCAGCTAAAGACCAATCAAACGTTCTGCCGCTTCCTCCACTCCCCTGATCGAGCAGTATATAATCTGCGATACTGGATATGGCTTTTTCAATATCCTGCCTGCCAGTCACAGAAAAAGCTTTAATTATCTTTCCATCAGTCATTGATCTCAGACTGCGAATATATCTTTCGTCCTCATGTCCGTGAAGTTGTGCTACTGATATAATTCCGGCATTCATAAGCCTTGCCGGAAGCTGAAGCGGTGCATCTGCGAATACACCTACAGGCATTATATTCTTATCCAGCTTTTCCGCAAGTTTCGCTGCCTTCTGATAAGAAACAGATCTGTGACTCTTTGAAATCTCTATCACAAATCCGGCATAATCAGGTTTTGCCTCGTTGACATATTCTATATCCTCAAACCTCTTAAGGCCACATATCTTTATTTTAGTCATGGTTATTACCTCTCTGCCGCAGTCTTTGCTTTCCCACCTGCGTCAAGGCCGCCGCTCAGTTCCTTAAGGGCTGCTTTCTTATCGCTGCTTCTCATTAAAATTTCTCCTATAAGAACAGCATCCACATTATTGTGTCGAAGTTTTCGAATATCATCATTTGATCTTATACCGCTTTCTGATACAAATATGATGTTTTCCGGAACCAAGCTCCTCAGTTTGACACTGTTTTCCATATCTACCCTGAAACTTCTCAGATCACGGTTGTTGATTCCTATTATATTTGCTCCGGCATTTACCGCCTTTTTTACTTCTGCTTCATCATGAGCTTCTACTAAAGCATCCATCCCCAAATTCTGTGACAAACGTATATATTCAGACAATTTTTCTTCAGTCAATATAGAACATATTAGAAGTACAGCCGAAGCTCCGAGAGTTTTGGCTTCATATATCATATAATCGCTGACAACAAAATCTTTACGCAAAACAGGTATATCCACTGCTTCTGATATTTCCGCAAGATATCTGTCATCTCCCATGAAATAAAAAGGTTCCGTAAGGCACGATATAGCAGCTGCTCCCGCAGCCTCATATTCCATCGCTATATCAAGATATGGAAAATCATCTGTTATAATACCCTTAGACGGAGATGCCTTTTTCACTTCGCATATATAAGACATCCCCTCTTTCATCAGAGCCTCTCGGAAAGTTATCTTCGGTTTTTTCAACGTATCCTGACATATAGCTTCCGCTCTCATTTTTATTTCCTGCGGTGAAACAAACTCCTTCTTCTTTCTGACTCTTCCTCTTGCTTTTGCCGTTATCTGATCCAATATATTTTCTGTTTCCATCGTTATGTCCCTCGCTGTCATTTGTTGCTCTTCTCAATAAACTGATGCAGTTTTCTAAGTGCAGAGCCATTATCTATAAGATCCTCAGCATATCTTACCCCATCTTCTATGGAAGATACTGCTCCGGTTATATAAAGCGACGCACCTGCATTAAGACATACTGCATGTCTTTTCGCCCCCTTTTCCCGTCCTTCCAATATATCTAAAGTTATTGACGCATTTTCCTTCGGGCTTCCTCCTGTAAGCTGATCCCTGCCGCATCTTTCATACCCAAACTGCTCAGGCGTCAATTCATATGACTGAAACCATCCGTCCTTTATCTCACACACAGATGTAGGCGCACATATAGAGATCTCATCGAGTTTATCCCGACCGTATACTACCATTCCTCTCTGCACTCCCAGTTTTGCCATTACCTGCGCCAAAGGCTCTACCAGCGATTCATCAAATACACCCATGAGTTCCATATTCGCACCTGCCGGATTGCTGAGCGGACCCAATATATTAAAAACCGTCCGTATTCCCAGTTCCTTTCTTATAGGGGCCACATATTTCATAGCTACGTGGTAATTCTGTGCAAAAAGGAAACAGATATTTATCTCTTTCAAAAGTTCTGCACTTCTTTCCGGCGATATTGCAATATCCACTCCAAGAGCTTCCAGCACATCCGCCGCTCCTGACTTTGAAGATGCAGCTCTGTTTCCATGCTTAGCCACAGAAACTCCTGCCGATGCAATAACAAGAGATGCCGTCGTAGATATATTAAAAGAATTGGAACCATCTCCGCCTGTCCCCACTATTTCAAGAACATCCATATCATGAAGTAATTTTATACAATGAGACCTCATCCCTGCTGCCGACGCAGTAATCTCATCTATGGTTTCACCTTTCAAAGACAAAGCGGTCAAATATGCCGACATCTGTACCGGCGTAGCCTCCCCACTCATGATCTCGTCCATCACTTCTTCTGCCATTTTATATGTAAGGTCTTCTTTTTTAGCCAGTTTAAATATCGCTTCTTTGATCATTTCTCACTACCTCCATAAAATTTTCTATCATTTTCCGTCCATCAGGCGTCATCACCGATTCAGGATGAAACTGCACACCGAATATAGGATACATTCTGTGTTCCAAAGCCATTATCTCTTCATCATCAGCCTCCGCTGTTACCTCAAGCTCCTCCGGAAAATCATCTTCAAGTGCTGCCAGAGAGTGATACCTCGCAGCTTTAAATTGTGGCCCCAGCCCTTGAAATAACCTTCCTTTTCCTCCCTGATAAACTTTGCTCTGTTTACCATGCATCAACTTTTTTGCATACGAAACAGTTCCTCCGAAAGCTTCACATATCGCCTGATGTCCCAGACATACACCTAATATAGGTATCTTCCCTGTAAAATGCCTAATGGCTTCTATACATATACCGGCGTCTTTCGGTTTTCCCGGTCCGGGGGATAATATAAGCGCCTCAGGCTCCATATCTTCTATATCTTTAAGTAAACATTCATCATTTCTTACTACTTTTATATCTCTTTCCACTGTTCCTATAAGCTGATACAGATTATAGGAAAAACTGTCATAATTATCTATCAGCAAAATCATTTCAAGCCCTCCTTCGCCTTTTCTATGGCATTTATGACCGCTCTTGCTTTATTACCGCACTCTTTGAACTCATTTTCTGCAATACTGTCGGCCACCACTCCTGCACCTGCTCTTATGCATATTTTACCGCGCTTTTTATACACAAGCCTTATAGCTATACAGGTATCCATATTCCCTGTAAAATCCAAATACCCTATTGCTCCGCCATAAACACCTCTTTTATCTCCTTCCAATTCTTCTATTATCTGACAGGCTCTGAATTTAGGCGCTCCCGATAGTGTTCCTGCCGGAAGGATTGCATCAACCGCATCTATAGCATCTTTATCTTTGCGAATAGTTCCTGTAACCGTTGAACCTATGTGCATTACATGAGAAAACTTTTCTATAGAAAGATATTTCTCTACCTTAACGCTTCCTATCTCACTCACCTTTCCGAGGTCATTCCTTCCCAGATCTACCAGCATATTATGCTCTGCAAGTTCTTTCTCATCTGCAAGAAGCTCTTGTTCAAATGCTTTATCCTTCTTTTCGTTCTCTCCTCTCGGTCTTGTTCCAGCCAACGGGAAAGTACTGAGTCTACCATCATCAAGTTTTGCAAGAGTTTCCGGAGATGCTCCGGAAAGTTCAATATCATCACTTGAAAAATAAAACATATATGGAGACGGATTTTCTGTTCTCAATACCCTGTAAGTATCGAAAAGACTGCCTTCTGCCTCAGCCTGCATGGGATTGGAAATGACTACCTGAAAAATATCTCCTTCATGTATATGCTTTTTTGCTTTTTCTACCATACTGCAGTATTCTTTCTCTGAGAAATATGGTTTTATCTCCGATTTCAGAATAAGCGGATCAAATACTTCCTTTTCACCATTACTTATCAGTTCGGCCATATCATTCAGTGTCTTCTCTGCATTTTTGTAAGATCTCTCTATATCATCAGTCATAACTCCTGCTATAAGAAGAAGCTTCTGTCTGTAATGATCAAAAGTAATCACTTTATCAAAAAGCATAAGATCCATATCTCTAAAATCCTGATCTTTCTTTGATGCAAATTTAAGTTTAGGTTCACTATACTTTATGTAATCATATGAAAAATACCCTACCAGCCCTCCTGTAAATGTTGGCAATCCATTCATTACAGGTGTCTTGTATCTTTTAAGAATCCCTCTTAATATATCCCCTGGATGATTTACCTGAATAATCTTTTTCTGCTGACTGCCATCGTCCATAACTTCTCTTATAGTCAGTTCGCCATCAGTACAGCTGATCTCCATTCGAGGATCATATCCAAGAAAAGAATATCTTCCCCAGACCTCCTGCCTTCCGGCACTTTCCAAAAGATAGCAATGCCTACTGACTTTCCTCAATATCCTCATCACCTCTACAGGAGTACAGCTGTCTGAAAAAATCTCTCTGCAGACCGGTATCCTCTTATACTTCCCTGATGCGGCTATTTCTCTTATCTTGTTTAATGTCGGATACATGATACCTTACCTCCTTTAAATATCTTATTAATTGTAAACCACAGAGCACTGTAAAATCAGTACACTTTGAAACCCTCTGATTTTTGTGTTTGTCCTTACGCCAAAACAAATTTTTAAGCATGCTGCAATAAAAAACTCGCCCTCGACAGAATATAAATTCCATCAAGGACGAGTAAATACCCGCGGTGCCACCTTAATTCATGGTATGACCCATGCTTCTCTACGGAATACCAACATATTCCTGACAACTGACGTATGTCCTACGTCGCAGAATACTCAGCCTCCGTATAATTGTCTTCCGGCCTTTGACTGCGCCCTCAGCGGTCCATTTGGCAATCTGCTTTTCCGTCCGGCTCTCACCATCCCAGACTCTCTGTGGGTGCATTATTGCTTTGATCTCCGCTTCATCGGTTTACTATTTTCATTAAAAATATCATAAATTTATGTGTGTGTCAACAATTTTTTACTGTATGCCACAACTGACTTATTTATTCTCCACAACTTCCAGAAGTTTATTTTTAAGCTCATTTTCCATTTTTCTCAGTTCCGTCTCAGCCTCTGCCCTTTTCTGACGGCCTTCCTGCTGTATCGTCATCACCTCATCAAGGGTTGATATCAGGGTTTCATTAGTATGCTGAAGAGTTTCTATATCAACTATTCCCCTTTCTGTTTCTCTGGCAGTATCTACAGTTGCCATTTTCAAAGTTTCAGCATTCTTTCTAAGAAGCTCGTTAGTCATATCAGTAACTTCTCTCTGAGCTTTCACAGCTTCCCCTGAATGCGCAACTCCAAGAGCAAGGACCATTTGACTCTTCCATAAAGGTATAGTGTTTACAAGAGTAGACTGTATCTTCTCTACCATCATCGTATCATTGCCCTGTACCATTCTTATCTGAGGAGCAGTTTGTATTGATATCGTTCTTGTCAGCTCCAGATCATATAGTTTCTTTTCGAAACGCTGACATTTTGATTCAAGGTCTTTTGCAGCCTGCACATCTTCGGGAAGACCACTTACTTTAGCTTTCTGCGTCATCTCGGCAAGCTGCCCTGCATTAATTTGCGCAAGCTTCTTTTTCCCGGCAAGAATATACATGGTCAGTTCTTTAAAATATGTCAAATTGGCATCATACATCTTATCAAGAACCGCAATATCTTTTAAAAGCTGTACTTGATGATTCTCCAACACTTTACATATACTTTCAACATTAGTTTCAACCTTGGCATATCTTGCCTTAAGAGCCTCGATCTTATTCTTTCCTTTTTTAAAAAAGCCAAACAAGCCCTTTTCCTCTGTAGTATCAAATCCCTTAAGTTCCGTTACAACACCTGTAAGAAGGTCTCCTACTTCTCCCAAGTCCTTTGATTTGACCTTTTCAAGAGCCGTTTCTGAAAAATCAGCCATTTTCTTTTGAGTTCCCGCTCCATACTGAAGTATCGTCGCTGAATCTTCCAAATCAATTTGCTGCGCGAAATCATCTACTATCTTTTGTTCTTCAGGTGACAGCACATTGTCATCCATAGCCTCCGGTTCAGCAGCCTTCACCGGATTCACCTTCTCGGATTCCTTAAAAGGATCCAGTGTCAGCGTAGGTGTCGATGCTTCTTTAAATTCCATATCCATTTTTCTCTCCAATCTGTTTACTTATTAATAAAGCCGTCATCTGTCAGCCCTTCCTGTGCAAGCATAGTCTGCAATACTGAAATATCAGAGGAAACATCCCACGCCGTATCCTGAAATAAACTGTCCAGCAGTTTTTCAAAAGCAATATTCAACGTATCCAATGTACCTTCTATTTCATTTTTAGATTTTAAAATATTTTCTCCCTGGACAGGCTGTCCGTCAAGTTCTTCGTATGCCTTCAGCAATTTTACCGTCATTGGAAGATAATACTCCATCAGTTTCCTGAGATCCTGAGCATTTTCAGGATGAGCCTCCGTCTGACGAAATATACGTCTCACAAGCATCTCCATTCTGTATATCTTCTCCGATATCTGATCGCCGGGTATAGCATCATTACTTTTTCGTATACTTTCTATGTACTCATTGCCTTTTTTTATTATAGCCCTGACCTCAGGAGTCAGTCCTCCGTTTCTCCTTGCTTCCTCTTCCGCTTTTCTTCGAGTTTCCTCTTCTCTGATCTTTGCATTTTTCATAGTATCAAGATACTGTTCATACGCTTCATTGGTCACCATAAAACACTTTTCTCCGTCGTCAAAATGACCCTGAAGAAACCATCCTTTACGCATCATTTTCTTCAGCTCTTTTACAACATCTTTCTCCGTTCTGTGACAATAAAGAGAAAGCTTTTTTACATCGGCATAAGTATCCCCTCCGAGGCTTCTTATGTGCTGGTCAAATCGTGATGCAAGCCGCATTCCCAAAATCCCTTTTGTGATAAGTATTCCGCCTGATAAAATCATCAGAATAAATAATATCGAAGATCCTATCCCCATACTGTCTATATGCATTACAGCGCCTAACATAAACGTGACAAGAGGAACCAGACTAAATATCGCAAGCAATACCCCTCCTATGAGCATTGCCAATGACCCTGCCTTTCTCTTGCTGCCGCTGGCAAAGATCTTTACATCAAGATGTCCTATATTTCGAAATGAATCTCTTCCACGTGTTCCAGTTCCCGAGTTCTTTTTATCATTGGCACTCTTAAAGTCGCTACTTTTCCATTGACTGTTTTTTATCGGCTGCCTGTCTTTCTTTTTGCTTAAGTCAAAATCCCATCCATCATTACTTCTGAACTCTTCTCCTGATCCTGGAAAAGCTTCCCGGATCGTATCATTTATGCTTTCATTAAGATGACCGAAATTCCCCATATGCACAGCATTTTCTATTATCCTGTTTAAATCATTTCCTAAATTGTTCCAATCTTGTCCCTTCATACTCCCTCCATCAGTTATCGTAAATGCTATATTAAAGAAAAATCTTTCTTTGTGTGCTTACCGGATCAAATCTCCTCACAATTAAAAAAAACAGATCCTCCTGCAGTTACAAGTATGTTATTTATTATATCTTACCCAATATTAAAAAGCAAGAAATCACCGATTCTCCGGATCTATAGATTAATCTCATTTATCTTTATCTGATTATACAGCAAAACAAGCCCCGGAGCATCCTGATTCGGTATGCTTTCCGAGACTTGCTTCTTCTTGAGTTAACTTTGTCGTATCACGAATGTTTAAAAAATTTTATTCGGTACTGCTTCTGTATGGATTCGTAATCTCTGCATAATAAACATACATACTCTTTATTCCGTAAATATCCAGAACCCTGATATTACCGTTAGCATAATCTTGCAATATGATGTAATTGATCCCCACTCCTATGAGAAATCCCTCATGATCCTCTAAAGTATTGGAACCCACTAACTGCTGCACTCTGACATATCTTCCGATCTGTGTCCTGAAAAAACCATTTAAGTACTGAAGAGAATTGTAATCTAAAAATTCACTGTACTCCTCCGGCAAAAGCGGATTTGCCGGTACTCTGAATACGGGACTGTTAGGGAAGATCATTGGGAATGTATTAATTTGATCAAGATCCCCTGTGGAAAGTATGTTTGTACCTGTAATATCGGATATAGGGATATCCCCTTCTTCTCTCTGCGGAACCTCTGTTCTGTCAGTATTCTGCATTACCTGAGTCATATCAGAACGCTCCAGCTGTGTGGCAACATTTTGTTCTACAGCCATTTAATCACCTCTTTATTTAAGTCTGCGCATAATAAACGGTCGGAATGTAAAAGCAGTGGTCGTTTATCCTATTGTGGATAACACCTACCCTGGTAGGAAAATACGTAGGGCAGACAGGGTTATACGGGTTATGGAAAAACAGCGAATGATCTACTCCTGCCAGTTTGCCTCCCTGCATAGCCCAATCTACTATATCATAATGTTCCTGCAGTGGAGTCATGTTATAAACGTTCTGAGGATTATAGCTTCCTCCCACAGAAGTTTTCATACAGGTAAACTGATTCTGCTGCTCTATTACATTCCTTATATTGCCTCCTTCATTTATCCTTGCAAACTCTCCGTAAGTGATAGTTGCTCTGTTCATTATAACCGTTGCGACGCCTTGCATTCCGGGATATCCTTCTCCTCCTGCCTCACATTGCACCAATCGTGCAAAAAGTTCCCTTGTATCCATTGCTCTTTGATTCCACCTTTCAATTATCGCTACGGTATTATATGCAAAAGGTTATTTTTTGGTTCTGAATATTAATTTCTTCAGTTTACTTCCATTCCACGGTATTACGGGATACAGATACGATGTTCCAACGATTGTTTTCGTAGTAGCCATTGCGATTATGGACAGCACAAAAGCCGCCGCCATGCCGGGCCAGCCAAAGACATGAGCTCCTATGAGCATCAAAACTCTTATAAATTTGATACCGTATCCAAGCTCTATACTTGGCTGTGTAAAGCTGGCAAGAGCTACAACTGCCATGCAAAGTATCGTCTGTGGTATAAACCAGCCCGATGAAACAGAAAACTCACCTAATATGAGTGCACCTATTACAGACAGTGACATTCCTAAAGATTCAGGTGTATTTAAGGATGCAAGCTTCAATCCATCTATAGCCAGTTCCAAAAGCATGAACTGCCAGAAGACACTTATTGCAAAATCTTCTTCTGTTATAAAAAATTTGATAGATTCATGCACCGGTATATCTCCCTCAGCAAACAGCAGATATACCGGTGTTGCAAACAATATCACCAACATGTTTGCTATACGAAGCATTCTGAAATAATTGCCTGTAAGCATAGGGAAATAATAATCATCCACATCTTGCACAAAGTCAAAGATTCCTGCCGGAACAAGAATAACTGTGGGTGAATTATCAACTATTATAGCTATCTTTCCTTCCTCGACATGCGCTGCTATTACGTCAGGACGCTGAGTATATCTAACCCTCGGAAACGGATTGAACCTTCCAAGCTTCTTGCCTATAAGCCTTTCCACAAGAGTTTGTTCCGTCACCGTAAGACCTTCTATCTTAAGTTTTTTAAGTTCTCCGTCAAGTTTCTTTACCATGCTCATGTCGGTTTTATCCTTCATATACGCTATTGAAACATCAGACTTAGTCAAGCTTCCCACAGAATATATCTTGAATATAAGATTATTATCACGTATACGCCTTCTTATAAGCGCTATATTTGTCATCATGGACTCTACAAACCCATCTTTGGAACCTCTAAGTGATTTTTCTTTTGACGGTTCGTTTATTCCTCTTAAGGGGTAACTCCTGCAGTCTATTATTATTATTCCGCCATACCCTGAAATAAACAAAGGAACAAGACCTGAATAAAGAAAAGTTATAGCCTGCTGCAGATCCTCTGTAACCATGGCATCAAGAAAAGGCATATTGCTTTCAAGAAATTCCTGAGCATTTTTTGCATTTTCTACCTGCTCAGGTTTCAGTGAAAATAAACTGAATATAACTCTCTGCATCATCCCTCCGTCCACCAGCCCGTCAACAAAGAACATGCTGGCTGATTTCCCGCCTATTTTCAGTTTCCTCTCCAGCAAGTCAAAACTTTCCCCGACAGGAACCTGTCTTCTAATTTTTTTAATCAATTCATTATATTTATCCATAAAAAAAACCTCGCATAATTTTGATATTATTTTTTACCAAAACTCTTAATATATGCGAGGTGTTTTTATCATTGAATGAATATCTCTTTTGATATTCACATAATACAGAAAATCTGCCGCCGTCTTTGGGCAGCAGATTTTCTTCATTTGTTTTTGCTCATATCTGATTCAGCAAAAAACGATCTACTTAAGCTTCGCGATAAGCTCGCCTGCTTTAACCTGCTGTCCTTCTTTTATGTAAATCTTGTCGACCACACCCTTGATAGGAGCAAGTATATTAGTTTCCATCTTCATAGCTTCTATTACGGCAATAGGCTGTTTTTCATCAACTTCATCACCTTCATTTATAAGTACTTTAATGATATTTCCCGGGATATTGGCGCCTATTTCCGTAGGATCATCTGCATCAGCATATACTATCTGCGACGCTGCTCCTGCCATGTTAGCCGCTTCATCCTTTATCTTTACAGCACTTCTGTTGCCGTTAACTTCAAACACAACATTTCTGAAACCTTCTTCATCAGTTTCTCTGATATCTGAAAGTCTTACCACCAGTTCCTTGCCTTCCGCAATCTTAACTTCACAAGTTTCGCCTTCGGCAAGTCCATGGAAGAATATATCGCTTCCCATAAGTCTGAAATTACCGTCCTTTTCAAGACTCTTGAGATAATCTTCAAATACCTTAGGATATAACGCATAACTCAGCGCTTCTTTTTCTGTTCCTTCCAAACCATACTTTTCCTTAAGATCTTTCTTTATCGCATCAAAATCCTCATCAGGCAGAAGTTCTCCCGGTCTGCATGTAATCGGTTCTTTTCCGTGAAGCACAAGTTTCTGAAGCTTCTCAGGGAATCCGCCTTCAGGCTGTCCCATCATACCCTCAAAATATGACACTATTGAATCAGGGAAATCCATATTGGCTGCTTTTTCATAGATATTTTCAGGAGTAAGCTCATTCTGTACCATGAAAATAGCCATATCTCCTACAGCCTTTGAAGAAGGCGTAACCTTTACGATATCTCCCAGCATTTCATTTACTGCCTTATACATCTCCTTAACATCATTGAATTTGTGACCGAGGCCAAAGCTTTCAACCTGTGACTTAAGGTTGGAATACTGTCCTCCCGGCATCTCGTATTTGTATATCTCTGCAGAGCCCGTCATCATGTCGGATTCAAATTCTTTATATACAGGTCTTACCGCCGCCCAGTAATCAGATATCTTCTGAATACCATCAGGTTCAATACCCGTATCTCTTTTGGTTCCTTCCATAGCTGCAACGATAGAATTGAGAGCCGGCTGACTTGTAAGTCCAGACATACTGTTAAATGCTGCATCTATAATGTCAACTCCTGCCGCACCCGCCATCATAAGAGCTGCAACGCCGTTTCCGCTCGTATCATGAGTATGTAAATGAATAGGAATAGATATCTCATTCTTAAGAGCATCTATCAGCTTCTTGGCCGCAACAGGTTTGATAAGTCCCGACATATCCTTGATTCCAAGTATATGGGTTCCTCTCTTCTCCAGTTCCTTCGCCATTCTTACGTAGTAATCCAGATTGTATTTATCTCTGCTTGAATCCAGAATATCTCCTGTATAACAGATACATGCCTCTGCCACTTTACCCTGGTTGAGAGTTTCATCAAGAGCTACTTCCATACCCTGTATCCAGTTAAGCGAGTCGAAAATTCTGAATACGTCTATACCCGATGCTGCAGATTCTTTAACGAATCTTCTTATTACATTATCCGGGTAATTCTTATATCCCACGCCGTTGGCTCCTCTTATAAGCATCTGGAACATAATATTAGGTATCTTGGCTCTGAGCGTTTCAAGTCTTTCCCATGGTGATTCCTTTAGGAATCTGTAAGCTGTATCAAACGTAGCTCCGCCCCACATTTCCAGTGAAAACAGATTCTGTCCATATAATGCCACCGCAGGAGCAATTTTCTCCATATCTACTGTTCTTACTCTTGTAGCCATCAAAGACTGCTGTGCGTCTCTCATAGTGGTATCTGTAATGAGCAGCCTTTTCTGATCTTTAATCCATTCAACAAGACCTTCAGGACCTTTCTCATCCAGGATCTGTTTGGTGCCTCTCAGCTTATTTATTTCATCCTGCTTGATTCTCGGGAAAACAGGAACGTCAAACTGAGGCTTGATTCCTCTGTTTCCGTTTACAAACTTTTCTCCCAGGAACGTAAGGACTTTCAATTCCTTATCTTCACGAACCATGATATTGAGAAGCTCAGGATTATCGGCAATGAATCCGGTATCACAGTTTCCCGCTCTGAAAGTAGGATGATTCAGCACGTTAAGCAGGAATGTCCTGTTTGTCTTAACACCTGTTATCTTCATCTCCTTTAGTGCTCTCTTCACTTTGTTTGCAGCATCCTCAAAACTTCTGGCCCATGAAGTCACTTTTACCAGCAAGCTGTCATAATAAGGCGAGATATTGGCATTCACATAAGCATTGCCCGCATCAAGCCTTATTCCGTATCCTCCGGCACTTGTGTATTTGGTAATAACACCTGTATCGGGTGCAAAACCGTTTATAGGATCCTCCGTAGTAAGCCTGCACTGGATAGCATATCCTCTCGGCTTTATATCTTCCTGACTTTTAATATTAATCTTATCTGAATCGAGACTGTATCCTTCGGCTATTAAGATCTGCGCCTGCACAATATCTATACCTGTAGTCATCTCTGTAACAGTATGTTCTACCTGTATCCTCGGATTCATCTCTATAAAATAGTGATTTCCTTCGTGATCCACCAAAAACTCAACTGTTCCGGCGCTTCTGTAATTCACTGCCTTTGCAATCTTCAAAGCATCAGAACATATATTCTGTCGCTGTTCTTCGGTTATTGAAAGCGCAGGAGTGAATTCCACTACTTTCTGATGCCTTCTCTGTATTGAACAGTCACGTTCATATAAATGTACCACATTGCCGTAACTGTCTCCCAAGATTTGAACCTCTATATGCTTTGGCCTTTCAAGATATTTCTCAATAAAAATATCATCAATACCGAATGCTTTCTTAGCCTCGCTTTTGGCACTTCTGAACTGATCCGGCATTTCTTCCTTGCTTCTTACAATTCTCATGCCTCTGCCGCCGCCGCCTGCAGCTGCCTTAAGCATTACAGGATATCCACATTCTTCTGCAAATTTAAGAGCCACTTCTTCCGATGGGATAGTTTCTGTTATTCCCGGTATAGTAGGTGCCCCCACCTTGTTTGCAACTATCTTGGATTTTACCTTATCTCCCAGATTGTCCATCATGTTGTAATCAGGTCCGATAAATACGATTCCTTCTTCTTCACATGCTTTGGCAAACTCCACATTTTCAGCCAAGAAACCATAGCCCGGGTGGATAGCATCAACGCCTTTTGCTTTCGCAAGTTCGATGATCTCATCTATCGCCAGATAAGCGTCTACCGGAGATTTTCCTCTCCCTACCTGATACGCTTCATCCGCTTTTGTTCTGAATAATGTGTTTTTATCCTCTTCAGAATAAATTGCAACACTTCTTATTCCTAATTCTTTGCAGGCTCTGAATATTCTAATGGCTATTTCGCCTCGGTTGGCTACCAATACTCGTTTAAACTTTCTGCCTTGCTTCATATTCCGAGTCTCCTTTCCTCTCGTTTATAATGTTTAGTCACTTGATTTTTTGCACACAAATAAAATGTCTATCGTGTTATTGTATCACTTTTCACAATTTTTTTCCACTCTATATTTATTATTTATGATGTTTTTGTGGTATTTTCACAGAAATCTAAACTGATCTTTCTCAAAATCTATAATTTTTTCCCGCTTCATCTTATTAAGCTCATTAGACAGGGCACTCCTGTTAACACAAAGATATTGTGCCAATTGTTCTCTGCTCATTTTAACACTTACTGTATCTGAACCCGCTTTTGTCCTGAGTATTTCAAGATACATCAGGATCCTTTTTCTCAGTCCTTTTTCCGCAAGTATCTCTATCTTGTGCATCTTCTTAATATTATCGCTGGCCATCTGCTGCATAAGAACTTCATATATCTGCTTGCTGAATCTTGAATTATTGATATTTTTTAAAGAAACAAACACAATCGTACTATCCTCATTGCAGATGTAATCAATGGGAGCTGTACGCTTTCTGGATACAGCTGTCTCTATTCCGAACACAGATCCCTCATCGTAAATCTGTATTATATGAAGCTCTCCGTTTGGATATGCCTTCTCACCTCTTACGCTTCCTCTGTCAATGATACATATTTTATTAACTTCATCGCCTTCACGGAATATAACATCATCTCTTCTCATGTTTTGTCCGATCACATTCAGCTCTTCAAAGGCTTGCAAATAATCAGATTTGCTCAGATTTTCGAATATTCCGCTGTCTATTGTAGTCCCCAGATATTTCATCATTTTTCCATTGCACAGATAACTTTTCTGTTTTTCCTTCTCTTTTATAATTTTTATGGCATTATCAAATCTTTAACACAATGATTGTATATTTTACCATATTTGCTTCCAGAAAAATGTTTTCAGGACAACGTTTTTCTCTTATTTATCATCCTTCTTCTCTATATGGATATCCATCTGAGGGTAAGGTATAGCTATATTGTTTTCATCAAAGACATGCTTCACCTCTTCTTCGAGAAAATACTTCAGAGTCCAATAATCATCAGTATGACACCATGCAAGAAGATCCATTATAACTGCGCTTTCTCCATGATCAGAAACTCCTATAACAGGTTCCGGATCCTCCAGAACCATATCGCTTCTGTCACAAATATCTTTCATAAGTTGTTTAGCCAGTACAATATCGCTGGAATATCCAATGTTGAACTTACAGTCCACACGCCTTATATCCTCTTTGCTGTGGTTTATCAATATAGATGTATTAACCAGTCCGTTAGGTACAGTTATCGTCTTATTATCATAAGTCATCAAAGTAGTTATAAAAAGATCAATGTCCTTGACTTTTCCCGATACATTCCCTATATCTATATAATCATCTCTGTTAAAAGGCTTCGTCACTATTATCATGACGCCCCCTGCTATATTGGCAAGACTATCCTTTAAAGCAAGGGCTATTGCCGCGCCTGCCGCGCCTATCACTGCTATTATTGTACTCATCTGAACTCCCAAAAGTCCCAGACACATAGTTATGAGTATGATAACAGCCACTGTTTTTATAGCGTTTATTATAAATGTATACAAGACCACATCAAGACTGCTTCTGTCCAGCGCTTTACGTGTTATTTTCAATGTTATTTTCAGAACTATCAATCCCGCCAGCACCATTACGGCAAGTTTTATCATTACGGCAGCCAGATCCCACAGTTTATCGGATTCAAAGAACTTGCCGATAATTTTCTCGGCCCTCGTAAGCTCATCCATAGATTATTCCTCCGTTTTTATTTTCTTTCCGAGCCGTCTTCTTTCCAACTCTTTAAGATATTTTTTTCTGAGTCTTATATCGTCGGGAACTATTTCTACTAGCTCATCATCATCAATGAATTCAAGAGCCTCCTCAAGAGAAAAGACTCTGGCAGGCGCAAGTTTAATATTTTCATCGCTTCCCGCAGCCCTCATATTACTTGCCTTTTTTACTTTGCATGGATTGACCACCATGTCTTCTCCCCGGGCGTTCATACCTATTATCATTCCTTCATATACTTTTGTCCCCGGCTCTATAAACATCTGTACTCTTTCACTTATATTAAAAATAGCATACGGTGTAGAAACGCCTTCTTCTTGTGCTATGGCAACACCATTAACTCTTCCCGCTATATCTCCCATATATTCGTCAAACTTTTCGAATCGTCTGACCATTGTCCCCTCGCCTCTCGTATCATTAATGAATTCACTTCTGTACCCCAGAAGGCCTCTCGTAGGCACCAGATATTCCAGCCTTGTGAAACCATTTTCACTTTTCATCTCCTGCATCATACCTTTTCTGAGATTAAGCTTGGAAATGACCGATCCGGAATATTCATCAGGCACCGAAAGCACTACTTCTTCAACAGGCTCAAGCACCTTATTGTTCTCACCTCTTTGCATTATGACTTCAGGTTTTGAAACTGCCAGCTCATACCCTTCCCTTCTCATATTTTCTATCAATATGGAAAGATGAAGCTCTCCTCTTCCAGAAACTTTGAAACTGTCAGTGGAATCAGTTTCTTCCACTTTAAGTCCTACATTTACTTCCAGTTCTTTATCCAAACGCTCTCTCAAATGCCTAGATGTAACAAATTTACCTACTTTTCCCGCAAAAGGGGACTTGTTGACCATAAAATACATAGAAAGTGTAGGTTCTTCAATCTTAATCATCTCCAGAGGATGGGGATCTGAAGGATCACAGATAGTCTCTCCTATGGAAATATCAGGTATGCCGGAAACAACGACTATATCTCCGGCTTCAGCCTGATCCACTGCCACCCGCTTAAGCCCTCTATATACAAAAACCTGATTTATCTTTTTCTGCTCTATCTGTCCATCGCCTCTTGCAACAGCAATAGTGCTTCCGGATTTCACTATACCCTTTGTTACACGTCCTATTCCCAGTCTCCCTATATAGTCGTCATATGCCAGCGCTGATATTTGCAGCTGAAGAGGCTCTTCATTATAGTCAGGATATGGTTTTACATGGTTAATTATAGTTTCGAACAAAGGTGTGATATCAAGACCATTCATGCCTTTTGCGGATTTCTTTATCTTGCTTTCTCCGCCCTCTACATGTATATCCCTAATATCGTCAGGATCGTAAACCACTATACCCTGCCTTGCTACACCGTATAAAATAGGAAAATCCAGCTGCTGATCATTAGCCTCCAAATCCATAAACAACTCATATACTTCATCTACCACTTCATCTATACGGGCATCTTTCTTATCAATCTTATTTATCAAAAGTATTGGATTAATACCTTGTTCCAGCGATTTTTTAAGAACGAATCTTGTCTGAGGCATTGGTCCCTCACTTGAATCCACCAGCAATATAACAGTATCCACTGTTTTTATAATACGTTCGACTTCCGACGAAAAATCGGCGTGTCCCGGTGTATCCACGATATTTATCTTAACATCCCCATGCATGACAGAGCAATTCTTGGAATAAATAGTTATCCCTCTTTCTCTTTCGATATCATCACTGTCCATGACACAGTCAACTACCTGCTCGTTATCTCTGAAAACTCCGCTTTGATTGAGAAATGCATCTACAAGAGTAGACTTTCCCGCATCTACATGAGCTATTACAGCAATATTTATTATCTTCTGTTTATCTGACATAAATTTCTCCTGCTTTCCGTTATTTTAACAATATATTATAGAATAATATCGTGACTGTGTCAAAAAATCTCTAAATCTATGAAATAACCTACAATATCTGATACTTATTATATCGCCAACTGTTTCGCGAAATCTTTAATATATATCAAACAGAAAAGGTCACAGCCTCCGGCATGCCAACATATGATAAAGGAAAAAGGAGATTTTTATGCCTAATTTATTTTTAAGTCCCTCCGTCCAGCAGTACAATCCATACATCAACGGACTAGGAAGTGAAGAATATTATATGAATCTCATAGCCGATGCCATGGAGCCATATTTGTATGCGTCAGGAATAACCTTTACACGAAACAATCCAGATGATACGCTTTCTCAAGCCATAGCACTCTCCAATGCGGGAAACTACGATTTTCATCTTGCGCTTCATTCAAATGCAGCTCCGGCCAATCTGTCAGGACAGATCCAAGGGCCAGACATCTATTATTATTCCACCAGCACCGAGGGAAAAAGAGCAGCTGAAATATTTCAAGAAAACCTAAAGGTGATATACCCCGATCCAAACCTTGTAAATACCATACCTAATACGACTCTGGGCGAGCTGAGACTTGTAAAAGCACCTTCCAACTTGATCGAACTTGCATACCATGACAATCTGGAAGATGCTATGTGGATAATAAACAACATAAATGTTATTGCCAGAACGCTGGTATTGTCTCTTACAGAATATTTCGGTATTCCTTTTGTCGATCCTTATTAACTTCCAACTTTATCTTTTCTGTGATAATATAATCAAAGCGGTTTCTTTTAACCCCTCAAATATATGAAAGGCACAAATCATGGAAAAAATAATTCAAACTCTGTATTCAGCTGTAAGCAGCGATAAACTGGTAAAAATCATCATAGCTGGGAAACGCAGAAAATCGGTCCCTCAAAAAAAAGTAACTTTAAGACCTGTGGATATTAAAGGTGAATATATGTATCAAGCAGAATTCCATTTTGATAAAAAAGTCACCCACAAGAATATTCCATACTTTGAAGTCATAGATTTTGCAGAAAATTTGATACAAAAAGATTTCAAACAAATAAATATACTTATGGAAAATGAAGACATACAGATTCTTGCTGCCAAAGCGGATAACCCCAAAATAACCAGAAAACCATCTATACGTAAGGCAGGAGATCTGTCTCACGACAGAAAAAAACAATATATCATAAACGACGGAACACCTTGTGATTTTCTCATTGAGCTGGGCGTCATGTCCCCTGAAGGAAAAGTATATAAAAAACATTACTCAAAGTTCAGACAGATAAACAGATTTCTTGAAATAGCCGATGACTGTTTTGATTATCTTCCTAATCAAGGAACCCTTCGGATCATAGATTTCGGGTGCGGAAAAAGTTATCTTACCTTTGCGCTTTATTACTACCTCAAAATTCAAAAAAACCGTGATGTGGAGATTATAGGTCTCGATCTGAAAGAGGATGTCATAAACTTCTGCAGTGACACAGCCCGAAAGCTGAAATATGACGATCTGCATTTCATCACAGGAGACATTGCAGACTACGAGAGTGACGGAGCCGATATGGTCGTCACTCTCCACGCATGTGACACCGCCACAGACTTCGCGCTCATTAACGCTGTAAAATGGCACAGCAAAGTAATACTTTCCGTACCCTGCTGTCAACATGAACTCTTTTCTCAAATAAAAAACCATATAAATGAGCCGATGCTCAAATACGGTATAATAAAGGACAAGTTCACGGAGCTTCTAACAGATGCTTTGAGGGGACTTAGACTTGAAGCGGCAGGATATGAAGTCAACATGACAGAGTTCACATCTTTGGAACATACAGCAAAAAATATCATGATAAAAGCTGTAGTCCCTGAAAAGTCAAATAAATCTGCTGAAAAAAAAGCTTTGGATGAATACGAAGCACTCAAAGATTTTTACCATGTCTCTCCTGCCATAGATCATCTGAAACTTTAACGTTTTCCATTTTTTAAGAAAGGATATCCGATAATAATGAGTTTAAAAAAAGGTTTAGAAGACGGGATTCCTATTGCATTAGGTTACTTTTCCGTGTCCATAGCCTTTGGTCTCATGGCCGTCCAATGCGGCTGCACATGGATCGAAGCTCTCCTTATATCATTTACAAATCTCACCTCAGCAGGGCAGTTTGCCGGAGTCACAGTAATAGCCGGCATGGGATCATATATTGAAATGGCGGTTACTCAGCTTGTCATAAATTCAAGGTATGCCCTAATGGGAATTGCTCTTTCACAGAAAACCGACAGCAAATTCCACGGTTTATGGAGGGCTGTGTTAGGTTTCGCCATAACAGATGAAATCTTTGCCGTAGCAATAGGCCATGACAGCGAAATAGGCAGACGATATTTTGCAGGCCTGGCCTTCTTTCCCATAATAGGCTGGTCAGCAGGCACCCTCTGCGGTTCTGTGCTTGGAAATATAATGCCTGATATAGTGACAAACGCTCTGGGCATAGCACTCTATGGAATGTTTATAGCAGTAGTAGTTCCTAAGGCAAAAGAAAATGTCCATGTACTTATAGTTGTATGTATTGCCGTTGCCGTAAGCTCTGCCCTTTATTACATTCCGATATTTTCCGTCATATCGTCAGGATTCTCAATAATATTATGTGCTGTAGCGGCTTCTGCAGCGGGTGCAATACTTTTTCCTGTAGATGAAAAGGAGGCCGAATAATGGATTTTCTGAGATTTCTCCCCTATCTGTTTATAATGGCAGGTGTCACATATCTCATACGAGTGATACCTTTTCTTCTTATAAATAAAAAAATAGAGAACAAATTTATAAATTCGTTTCTCTATTACATTCCTTATACTGTTCTGGCATCTATGACTTTCCCAGCTATTTTATACGCTACGGGAAACATCATATCCGCCGCTTTTGGATTTTTGACATCTATATTTATTTCTTTTAAAGGAAATGGCCTTCTGCCAGTAGCTATCGGTGCATGTGCATCGGTTCTTATATCAGAACTAATTATGACAATCTTTTAATATGTTCATTCAGGTATATCCCAGTTTATAGGCTCTGATCCCGCGGACATCAGAAACTCATTCGCTCTCGAAAAATATTTCCCTCCGAAAAATCCATTGCCGGCAGAATATGGACTCGGATGAGCCCCTTTTAAAATACAGTGTCTCGTATTGGTTATGAGAGTTTCCTTATTCTTAGCATTCTTACCCCACAAGATAAACACCATAGGCTCCTCTCTCTCATTAAGAAGCTGTATTACTCTGTCGGTAAAAATTTCCCACCCCTTTCCGGCATGGGAATTAGGACTGCTTCTTCTTACGGTAAGAACTGTATTGAGCAGCATTACTCCATTATTAGCCCAACTTTCCAGATTGCCGTGACTTGGAGGATCTATCCCAAGATCGCTTTTTAGCTCCTTGAATATGTTGACAAGAGAAGGTGGTGTTTTTACTCCTTTCTGAACCGAAAAGCACAGTCCGTGAGCCTGTCCCGGCTGATGATACGGATCCTGTCCCAGTATTACGGCCTTCACCTTCTCATAAGGAGTAAATTTAAGCGCATTAAAAATATCGTACATATCCGGATAGATTACCCGGCTTCCATACTCTGATTTAAGAAATTCTCTCAGTTTCAGATAATAATCTTTATCAAATTCTCCCTGCAGGACTTTGTCCCAACTATTTCCTATATTAACCATATTACTATTATATTGATTTTTTCCGTCAAACACAAGGAAAATCGTGATATACTCATAAATAATGTTCTGTTATTTTAACAAAAGGCAGGTGTTAACAATGAAAAAACGAGTTTACCTTTCTTCTCTGGCAGGCGCACCATTGATCAAATATCTGAAAGAACACGGTCTGCAACCTGTTCTTCTGACAGGGAAAATGTCTGATGGAACCGTATCCCCTGTATACAAAGAGATATCCACCCATGCTGATATACATATGTGCCGTTTGGGTCTGTGGGAAAACAGCAAACTTTTCTCGGGAAATACAGCCTATCTTACCTCTGATTACCCGGGAAATATAATCTATAACGCAGTATGTACCGGGAAATACTTTATCCACAACCTTAAATTCACCCATAAGGATCTCTTAGCCGCAGCAGACCAATGGAGCCTTGAAAACTATCCGGGAACTACTCTCATAAAAATTCACGTATCACAAGGATATACGCGGTGCTGCTGCCTTCCTGTAGATGATTCATCATTCATAACATCCGATGAAGGCATAGCAAAAACTATGAAAAATTCCAAAACAGATGTTCTGCTCATCCAAAAAGGGCATATCCTGCTTCCCGGATTCAAATACGGATTCATAGGAGGCTGCTGCGGTCATATGATATTACAGGATAAAAAATCACTGATTTTCAACGGAAATCTGAAAGCTCATCCCGACTTCAAAAAAATTACGGCCTTTGCAAAAGACCGTAATATAGATATTGTATATTTCGAAAATTATCCTCTCACTGATATAGGCAGTATCCTTCAGGAGTAAAACGCTCTTTAAGGACTTACCTTATCCTTAAAGCTTTCAAGGCTCTGCCCCATCACCATCCTGATCCTCGGCAAAAGAAGCGGATCTGTTCCGGGTCTTGCCTTTCCGTATTCAGTCGTCACAGCACACAGGAAACCTGCTTCCTCGACCATGTCTCTGCTGCTGACATTATAATCACCGAAAGGATAAGCGAAGGCCTCCCCGCTGCCGCAGATCTTTATGGATTCTTTCAGATCTGCCATACCCTCTTCTTCAGAAATAGCGGTGAAAACCCCTCCATGCCCTATATTGCCTCCCGGTCTGTGCATATTATGAGAATGAGATTCATACACAAGATAATCACTCCTATATTCATCCACTTTCTCTTCCCCATTTTTCGAAGTTATCATAAAACATGTGGCCGGAATCTTATATTTTTCCAGTACAGGTATACCATTTTTAAGAAAACTCACAGCTCCGTCATCAAAGCAAAGAACTATACTCTTTTCCGGCAATATAAGTTTTCCGTCGATATATTCTCTGACCTCCTTCCATGTAGGATAATAATAACCTTCTTCATTGAGCCATTCGAGCTCTTCTGACAGATCCTTAATCGATATATAATTCCCGTATCTTCTGTTGAGATCGTCGGGAGGTTTTTTTTCATCATAAACATAATGATACATGCAGATAGGCAGCCCTGCAGAATCATAATGCACATTAGGCTCCACAGTTACCTCTCTTGAAACCTGGGTAATATTGCCTTTACCGTCGCTTACAGTATATGTAACTTTATTCTCCCCCGCTTTTTTAAAATTGTCTCCTGTGATCTTTACCTTCCCGGTTATATCCCGTCCGTCCTCATCTACTGCGTGATATCCGGGATCTTCATACTCTTCCCCCAGCTTCACCGTCACCGCTTTACCGCTGTCTTCCAGTATAATCTGCGGGTTCATTTCATCGAGAACTTTCACCGATCTTTTTACAGACAAGTGCCCTGCTTTGTATGTAAGATCATAAATACCGGGAGAGGATGTATCTATTTCTCCGATGACTTCCACCTCGTCTGAAACGTTCTTTCCGTTTATTATGGCCTTTGCTCCCGGGTCATCAAATACAGAATTAAGATTCACCGTCATATCTTTTTCACCATTAAGAGTCATGGAAAAATGTGTGATATAGTAAGCTGTTATGACAGCAAAGATCCCCAAGACCAGTATCGCTAATGCCAGTACCGTAAGTAAAGTTTTCTTGCTTCTAATGTTTTTCATATAAGCTGCACCATTTATCGCCAAATTATCTAAAGTAAATTATTTGCAATCAATTATACATATCATACCATGTTTATGATAGAATGTTAACTATGAAAACACATGCTATAATACCGGTTTTTATACCTCATAAAGGCTGTCCCAATGATTGTGTCTTCTGTAATCAAAAGGCTATAACAGCAAGGGGCGCCGATATAGGGCCAAAAGACGTTAAAAATTTAATAGAAAGTTATCTTCCCACACTGCAAGACCGAAATCTCAAGACTATCGAAATAGCATTTTTCGGAGGAAGCTTTACAGGAATACCCATGGAGGAGCAGTCAGCATTTCTGTCAGTGGCAAAAGAATATAAAGACATGGGTCTTGTGGACAAGATCCATATGTCCACAAGGCCTGACTATATAGATGAAAGGATACTCGATAATCTGAAGAAATATGATGCAGATATCATAGAACTGGGTGTCCAGTCCTTTGTACCGGAAGTTCTCTCAGCTTCCAACAGAGGTCATACCTCAGATGATGTATATAAAGCCTGCAGCCTTATAAAATCATACGGTTTTGATCTGGGTATACAGCTTATGATTGGACTGCCAAAAGATACAAAAGAGCGGTGTATATTTTCAGCCCGAGAAACAGTGAAGATTGCTCCTGCAATAGCCCGCCTTTACCCCACCATTGTTCTCAACGATACGGAGCTTTGCAATATGTATAAAAAAGGCCTGTATCAACCTCTGTCCGCAGACACAGCCGTTGATATCACAAAAGAAATGTATAAGATACTTGATGGAGCCGGTATCAACATAATAAGAGTAGGGCTTAAAAGTACTGATCTTATAACTGAAGGCGGAGAAATACGCGGCTCTACTTTTCATCCTGCATTCAGGCAGCTTGTAGAAGGCGAGATCGCAAAAGAACAGTTAGAGCTGCAGCTTAGAAGCTTCATTGGACAGAATTCCAAAAACCCATGTCTGTCATACGAATTTCGCTGCAGCAGAAACTCTTTTTCTAACATGGTTGGCAACGGCAAAAGAAACAAAAATTACTTTGCCGAAAAATACAAAGACCTCAAAATAAAATACAAGACAGATCAAAGTCTTGAAGACGGACACTATATTGTGATAAAATGTTAAATTAGTATAAATGGAATTTTCCAAGTTTGAATTCAGGAGGATATATATGAAAGCAGTTATTACAGTAATCGGTAAAGATATGGTTGGAATACTGGCAAAAGTCAGTACTACATGCGCTCAGGCCAATGCCAATGTCGTAGAAGTCACACAGTCGATACTTGATGAATATTTCGCCATGATAATGCTTGTGGACATTGATAATATGAACTGTTCTTTAGAAGAACTGAAAAACGATATCGAAACTACAGTACCTACAATGACTGTCCATGTCATGCATGAAGATATCTTCAATTCCATGCACAGAATATAACGGAAAGACAAAGGAGGTAAGAAATCATGCTGAACACTAAAGACATCATGGAGACTATAACCATGATACAGGACGAACACTTAGATATACGCACTATAACTATGGGTATCTCACTCATGGACTGCTGTGACAGTGATATAGATGTATCATGCCGAAAAGTCTACGACAAGATATACAATAAAGCGAAAAACCTTGTGAAAACAGGTGAAGAAATAGAGAAAAAATACGGAATACCTATCGTAAACAAAAGAGTATCCGTTACACCTGTTTCCCTTCTGACTGCAGTCTCCGGAGGCGATCCGGTCAAATATGCAAAAATTCTTGACAAGGTTGCCAAAGACATAGGCGTGAATTTCATCGGAGGCTACTCCGCTCTGGTACACAAAGGTTTTGCTGCAGGTGACAGAGCTCTCATAAATTCCATTCCAAGAGCCCTCGCCGAAACTGACTTTGTATGTTCGTCTGTAAATATAGGATCAACAAAATCCGGTATCAATATGGATGCAGTAAAAATAATGGGACAAATCGTAAGAGATACGGCAGAACTCACAAAAATGAATCAATGCATAGGCGCCGCCAAGCTGGTGGTATTCTGTAATGCACCTGAGGACAATCCTTTTATGGCTGGTGCTTTTCATGGTATAGGAGAACCTGACTGCGTAATAAACGTCGGAGTTTCAGGGCCGGGAGTCGTAAGATCAGCACTGTCAAAGATGCCAAAAAATTCATCGCTTTCGGAAGTAGCCGATCTCATAAAGAAAACCGCTTTCAAGATCACCAGAATGGGTCAGCTTGTAGGAAGTGAAGCTTCTCAAAAGCTGGATGTGCCTTTCGGAATAATAGATCTGTCACTGGCGCCGACACCTGCTGTAGGTGATTCAGTAGCATATATACTGGAAGAGATAGGCCTTGAGCAATGTGGTACTCACGGTACTACGGCAGCTCTTGCCATGCTCAATGATGCTGTGAAAAAAGGCGGTGTAATGGCATCGTCAAACGTAGGCGGGCTTTCGGGAGCCTTTATTCCTGTTTCTGAGGATGCCGGAATGATAAAAGCAGCCGAAAACGGAACCCTTTCTCTGGAAAAACTGGAAGCCATGACAGCAGTATGTTCAGTAGGTCTGGATATGATAGTTCTGCCGGGAGATACTCCTTCCGAAACCATATCGGCAATAATAGCTGATGAGGCTGCCATCGGTATGGTGAATTCAAAAACCACTGCAGTGAGAGTCATCCCGGCTATAGGACAAAAAGAAGGAGAGATGTTAGACTTCGGCGGCCTTTTAGGAAAAGGACCGATAATGAAAGTGAATAAAAAATCTTCTGCCATAATGATAAACCGAGGCGGAAAAATTCCCGCTCCTATGCAAAGTCTCAAAAATTAGTAAAAGTATAAATAACCGTCTTGTTCTTATAAAAACAAGACGGTTATTTTTATACTTTATATAAATCACTCATATAGATCGGCAAAGCATACTCTTTTCAGGTCCATCAGCACAGCACTTCCGGATAATGTAGTTCCGAAAAACAACACTTCAGTATCGATATCAATATAATCTACTATAGTTCCATTGCATACTGTACTGCCTGTACACAAGATAAGATCTGCATATCTGTTCACTACATCATCATAGACCTTGCTTCCATCTTCTACAAGCACACCATACCTTATCTGTCCTATATTGGCAGGATTCAAATCAAGTACACGAACATCATATTCACTGTGAGACAGCATGTCCAAAAGGGCCGGCTGATACCCTATCAGTCCTATCCTTTTTCTGTCAGGATAGTTTTCTCTCAGAAATTGATACATATCTTTAGCGCAAAATTCAGGCCCCTCAGTACGGCAGTGGACTGCTCCTTTACACAGATCAAGATAACTCATCACAGCATTAACCGCCGCTATGAAAATTCCTCTTTCATGAGGTTCGTTTATTATATCCATGTTCATCACTTCCCAAAGGCCTCCCTTGAAAGATGTCGGAGCCTCAGTAAAGGCTTGGCCGAAACAATTTCGGAACTCTGCCTGTATCATTACATCCTTGCCTGTGATAATAGGAAAGTCCTGTCTTTTCGTTTTCCCTATAGCCTCTTCTGCCGTCAGAGAGCGACATATGATTTGCACAGGATCATTTTCTATATTATTTTCTTTCAAAACATCTGTGAATCTCTTTTTTAAAGTCTCATAAAAAGTTTCTGCTTTCATGGATTACGATGCCTTTCTGCGAATTACAGCCCCGGCTGCCGTTCCTCCTGCCAGCATCAAAGCCAACATCAAAACTATTGGAGTTTCATCTCCCGTTGCTGCCGAATTATCCTTATCAGCATCTTCTCCTTTATTCGAGTCTTGGGTCTTCTCCCCTTCCTGCACTCCAGGCTTTTGTTCCTCCTGTCCCGGGTCTTTACCTTCCTCGCCTTTCTTAACAAGCGCATCTATATTGGTTTGTATCCTGTCAGCCGCACTGTTTACATCTGCTTGGGAATAGTAAGTCGTATCTTGCATTATTACACTTGCCAAATATGCAGCCGCTTCTACTTTATCAAAACTTTCATCAGTATACAGACTCTTGTCTATAGCCGACGCATCAGTTCCTGCTTTTTCCAAAACCGAAGTATCTATATTTTTGGATCCATTGTTCAGATATGATAATACATGTAATTCCAATACATCGCCTGCCTTGGAATCTTTGGCAGTTATGGTTATCTCATCGCCGTTTCCCGTAACAATATAATTTTCACCCAGTGTATCCTGGATTCCGCCACTATACATTTCCACAAATTCTGACGCTGTAATTTTCAGATAATCATGCCAATGTCCTGTATATGTTCCTCCGTATGAAGTCAGACTTCCTTCAGGAATCGGCTTTCCGTTTTTCAATACTACTAAATGGACCATTCCTCTTGTAGAACTTTCAGGAGCCACTATCTTTGTTGTCACAGAAGCGTTATTTTTCTCATCTGCCGCAACCTGTTTTATAATTTCCGTTGTAAGTCCGTTAGGCATCAGCATCGTTACATCTGATTCTGCCAGTTTGCTTCCGTCCTTTGTAGTAAGATTCTGCCAAATCCCTGAAGATGTTATCTGCCCGCTGTATGGTGCCACCCATCCGCTTATCTCAAAGCTAAAGGTTTTGCCGTCTGCACTCAAGGATACATTTTTCACTTCCCCCTTTTTTCCTCCGAGGGCCTGATTATGTATCTTCACAGTCTTCATCAGTTCCTGTATAAGAGCATTTTCATCAACTATTTTCATTTCTTCTGCAAAATCCAGAGAAATATAAGCTGTCTGTGTATCCGTACCTACCGGTCCCATAGAAAGCTCCGGAACATTAGGTCCTTTGTGATCTGAAGATACATCAAAATCAGATATAGATATCACATCATTTACCTTAACAGTAAATGTCTTTTCAGTTGTGACCCAGTCGCATAAAGACGCCGATACAGTTACCTCTGTCTCGCCTGTTCCTGTTGCTGTAAGCTCAATCTTACCATCAGCTGTGCTTCCTGCTTTGCTGCCGGCATCTTTGACAGCAGTCGCTTCCGAAGCTTTTACAATGGATTCATCATCAGATTTTACCGTAACTTTAGCTGTTCGCATCACAGGACTACTCGCACACGAACACCCTAATCCTTTTTTAAAGCAAAACTCTCCCCCACACTCGTCAGGGCAGGCAACACCATCCACCTCCATCTGACAGCCTTCATACTGAACATGAATATAAGGAGAAATACTGATAGATGCCGTACCCCCGGGCATCATTGATATCGTATCTCCTCCGCCATCTGCAGTCACTGCCATAGTGCCGTGATTATAGGTAGGACTTGTTACATTTTCATTTGCAAAAGCCATCGTTGCCGATAAACTGAGTACCAGTAAAGCACTCATCATCCATAAAAACATCCGTTTGGGAAATTTTTTCATCTTTCCGCTCCTCTCTTCTTTTAATTCCTATACCATAATAAATAATTTATTTAATCTCCGTAATGGAGTTTAAATCTTCTGAAATTACTGCTCTAATCTATCCCTGCTGCTATATATTTCATCATTTTTCCGTTTTTACCCGTATAAGTGTGAACAGATGCGTTTACATCATACATACATTTAAGC